>JBDKJZ010000299.1:0-7129 GCA_039796375.1 Pseudomonadota bacterium | reverse complement strand
TCTTTTCCTCGTTGTAGAGCGAAAGGTCGCTGGCAATTGCTCGGGCCAGGCGGCGAGCGGCGTCTTCAGTATCGATTAGCGGCATGTGAACTCCGGCTGAAAGTATCGCGGCTCCCACGCAGTCTGTCAAAAGAGCGGCTGGAATGAAAGGACACGGGTCAACGGCTGCTAGCCTAAAGCGGAAAACGCGGTAGGACCCCGAGGTCCTTCAAGTCCCGGACTAGTTCGCAGGCCGGTAAGCCGACGACGTTAGTGTAGGAGCCTTGGATTGACTCGACCAGGAACGTCCCCATGCCCTGGACAGCGTAGGCGCCGGCTTTGTCCAGGCCCTCCCCGGTCTCCGCGTAGCGGGTAATCTCTTCGACGGTCGCCGAACGTAGGGTCACCTGAGAGCACACGGTGCGCCGAAGTGGCCGGAGGCCCGGGCCGCTCAGCGCGTAGCGGGTCTGGACCTCGTGAGTCCGTCCCACCAGCTTGCTTAGCAGCCGTACAGCGGCCGCGGAGTCGACGGGCTTGCCTAATATCTCGCCATCAATAAGCACAATTGTATCCGCCGCGAGCGCACAGCTGTAGAGCTCCCCCGGGGTGAGCGCCGCGAGCACCGCCGTGATCTTGTCCTCGACGACGCGCTGCAGGAACGACGCCGGCGTATCACCCGGCAGAACCGGCTCAGGAACCTCCGGGGGCAGAATTCGAACCGGGATACCGAGTTCGCGCAGGATCTCCCGGCGCCTGGGTGAGGCAGAGCCCAAGATGAGCGGACGCTGCCCGCTGATGATTGCCGGATCGTTTTGCGGTTCCATCCGCAGCCCCTATCATGCGCGGCGCGTGTTGCCACGAGGTTCTCTGGTTGCTGTCGTCCTTCTGAGCGGCATCCTGGTCAGTATTGCCCTACCGAAGCCTGCCCTCGCAGATTGCGGTGCCGTGCTCTCGAACTGCCTCCCCGGCGAGAGCGTCCCTCGATCGCCCTTCGCCCTCCGCTTTCACGCGCTGCCTGAGCCAGCTCCGGTCGGTGAACGAGCTCGCTTGGGTAGCGAGCTTGGCTTCCAAACCCGCACGCTGATCGCCAGCGCTGCGTCTCCCGATCCCTTTGGCCGAGAAGTCCCGCTACTCGACGATTGGTATACAGCCACGCCGTTTCTCGTCTGGCACGTAGCGCCCGAGCTCTCCTTGGCAGCTCAGCAGCCCGTGACCCTGAGTCAGTCAGCCAGCGGGGTCGAGGCGGTGTCGTCGATCGATGCTCCCGCCATTCCCATCGCGGCAGGTGATACGGTGCTGAGCGCGCTATTCAGTCACCCACTGAACTTCGGGGCCACCGCGCTGACGTTGATGGTTGCACAGCGGGCCACTGTCCCGACGGGGCACGAGTCCAGCTTCTTGAAAGAAGACGGCATGAGCTATTCGCCATCGCTCGGCCTTCATTGGCAGCTGACTTCGTTGACTTTCGCGGCGATCGGCGGCCTACATCTTCGCCGCAGCGTGAGTTTTGGCGACCTCCGTTTCGGTTCGGAGGCGCTCTTCGGCGCAGGCGTCGCGTACTCGAGGTGGAACGCGTCGCTAAGCACGGAACTGCAGCTCCGTCCTGCGCTGCAAAGCGACGAAAGCGCCGCGGGCGCAACCATTCATCGCTTCCCAGCTGCCCTGCTCTTTAACCTGGGCTATCCATTCGGTCCTGTGCACGCGGCGATCGGCGTCGGCTCCAGCTTGCCCGTAAGCGTCACCCAGAAGGGTGCCACTAGTGATCGGGTTAGCGGCCCTCCGGGCTCCGTGTTTCGGATGAGCGCGACGCTGGCTTATTCGTTCCGTTGACTCATACGACCATAGCCTTGAGTGAGCCCCTTCCTAGGGGGAAGAACGAGGAATGTCAGCGATATCCAAGCCTAGGACGAAGGTCAGAATCCTAGTCCCACATACTTCTGACCTGATCAGGCGCCGCGGGTTCGAGGTCGGCGGAGTCCTGTTGTGTCTGGAGTGGGGTATCTGGCTCTGGCTTGCACCAGCTACCCCACCCACTCGGACGACGCTACAGCGCGCCGCCGGGTGTCTCCCGTTGTCCCCGTCTTAATCGCCCACCCAAGGCTCGCGATTGGACGACGAAATGAAGTGAGCGGCCCAGCGTCATCCATAGGGCGTTTCTCATTCGCATAGCGTGCATGGATATCAGAGAATGAGAGGGTTCGTTCTTCGACGATCGCGGAGAGATTCGCGATCGCATTCTCGTTCCGCTCGGAATGAGCCACACCTTCTTCCGCGCCGAAGAAGGGATTTCGCCAGCGCTCACGGGGCAACTCGCCGGCAGCTACAACCTGCTTGGTTCATTTCGGTCTCCCAAGCGCTCAGGTGCCGCTGAAACAAACAACAGAATTGTGTCACGAATGGATGCACGGCAGCCGCTGCCCTTCCACCCGAAGGACCATACCCTTGGCCCGACGAACACCAAGAATAACCTATTCACAGCGAATCTCCGCCGGACGCGTCCTTTCCGACCCGGAACGTCCGAGCCGTACTCATGCAATTTGGCTGTGGTCGTCTCAGCTTGAACCGCTACACGGAATTGACGCCGCGCCCTGCCTGAATAAGGGTCACGACGTATTTGACGCCCACTGGGCGGGGAGCGACGGCACAATGAAGTTACTGGTTTTTCTCTTGGTAGCGAGCACGGCGTTTGCCGGGTTGTCCGCGTGCTCCAAAAAAGACGATCCAAAGAAAGAAGAGGCTCCGTCGGACGACGACACCGCGACTCCGTCGCGACCCGACGACACAAAACCGACGCGGCAGGACGATAGCGATCCGAGCGGCGCATGCTCGGATTGCAAACCGTCAGAAGTGTGCGTCGCCGCAAAGTGCGAACCTCCAGGGACGCCCGCATTGACCACGAAGGTTGGCGATAAGCCTGGTCAGGTGGGAATAGTCGAGGGCAATGAATCCGAGGGCGAGGGACCGATGAGCTTTGCGGTTCGCTCAGATGGCAAGATCGCGGTGCTAGATCAAGTCAACAAGCGCCTGCAGCTCTTCAACGCCGGAGCGGTAGAAAAAATTATACCGCTCGACTCGGCGTTCTACCAAGATGTCGTGTTCCTCGATAACGAGACGGTCGTGTTGATGGACAAGGCGAAAGCCCAAGAATTGGTCGTGATGAACTTGGAAGGCGACGTGAAGCGACGCATCAAGCTGAGCGGGCCCGGGGTCAACGAACCCGCGGAGGCAGGCAGGATGTACGTTCGACCCGACGGCGTTTGGGTGATGTTTAACCAAAGCATTCATTTTCTCGATGCCGACGGGCGCGAAGCGGACAGAACGATGCTCCCGGGTCTGGTCACTTGCAACGGTAAGCACCTTCTTTCTACAGAAACGCTAAAAAACCAGCTAAATCTGCTCAGGCGTTCGCGCTCCGGGCCTTTAAACCCCGAGACCTTGACGCATGAATTTGATCTCCCAATTCACACGCTGTGGGTTGATTCCGATTGTGAAGGTCGCGTGTTCGTCGTGACAGCCAACTTCGATCGCCCAAAGACCGATGGCCGAGCCCGGCTTACAGTTTTCGACTCCGCGCTGAAGTTCGTGCGTGACGTCGAGATCAAGTACCCATCGGCGAGTTTGGATGCGGGTTTTCTAAAAGAGTTCCACCTGACGCCAGCGGGTGAACTCTACCAATACGCGTTTGGTGATGACGGCGTGCTGTTTCAGAGGTACTGACATGAACCCCACTACGATACGCTTTCTAGCCTGTTTCATTCTGACGTCGTTCCCGTATTTGGGTACCGCGCAGGCTCACGCGAGCGAAAAGTTGACGCGTGAGCAAGTCATCGACTTGGTGGAAGCGGTCGTCGCGTCCTACTGAGCTTCTGACTAGGCGGGTGCGGCTAGCCGTCGACGACGACAAGGAGCGTGGAGCTCCAACCACTCCGCCCGGCGCGCACCTGACCGACGACCTGGGATGCGAGCTGCAACTACGTACGATGCACCATCGGGAGCTTCCCGACGTTAGATTTGTCGCGGTGGTAGTGCCATGTACGTGCGTAGACGACGGTCTCCCAGGTTCCTGGGGGATCCTTTGCGTTCATGCCCTGCTCTCAGACCCCGGCGGAATTTTCGCGCCTAACCTATGAGGACGAGCGAGTGTGAGGGAGTCGCGGTTTGCTGCCGGCTACGCCGCCAGTGCCTCATTCTCTCGCCCGTTCGCTGACTCGCCGCCTCGCGCCAGCTGCGAAAATGAGACAGCTATAGTGGTGAAACATGCCGTTGGACAACAGCCCATTCGCCGCTGGCACAAGGGATGGCAAGGCGTCGCTCCCGGGGAAACGTTTGGGGACATCTATGACGTGTTAATGCAGCAAGTGGACCAGGCCGTGAAGGCGCAAGTCCCAGGGTCGGTGACGTTCGTGTGGATGCAAGGCGAGGCCGATACGAGGGAAGCGTACAGCGGATTCTATCTAGACAGCCTCAATGGACTGCTTGCGCAGTTGGAGGCGGACCTTGGCCGTGACGACGTTCGCGTGGTGATCGGAAGACTCAGCGACCATGGGAGCCATCCCGATTGGCAAATCGTGCGCGAGGCGCAGGTGACGTTCGCAAACGCCAGTCCCGACCGAGCCTGGGTGGATTGTGACGACCTGAATTCCGACATACATTATTCGCCCGAGGGCTACATCAAACTCGGTCAGCGATTCGCGGACGCGTCGTTGAAACTTCTCGGACGCTAGTCGCCAAGGTCCTGCGGCCCGGACTCGGACGCGACTCCTTGCCCCTAGGGCTTTTGAATCGTCAAAAACCGATGGCCTGACCTATTGCGCCGCTTTGGTGGACACCCCGTAAGGGACTACTCTCCTCGGAGAACCACCGCTCCTTCTGCGCTGCGGCTGGGGCGCAAAACGGTGGTCTCGCCACTAACATTCCAATTTTGACCTGGGTCCTTAAGCAGCAGTTTCATTGAGCCGATCAGTCTGTGGTGGCATGCTCAGACCCTCGCTGACGCCGCGGCATCCCCGGCCGGTCTCCCTGGTCGCCACCGGGATGCGGTCGAGCGTAAGACAAAAACTGATCCGCGTGGTTTTGGGCATCTTGATGCTGTTGGGTGTGGGCACTCTGGCGGCAGTCTTTTGGCTCGAATACCGTTCGGCGCAAGAAACGCTTGCAGTGGTCCAGAGCCAGATCGAAAGAAGTTTGCTCGACAAGGGCAGCCTGCTGACTGCTAACCACGCGCTCATCCTGAAGAACTTGGTAGCGGACAACGCGCTCTCGGACGTCGGTGACTTGGTCGCGAGAACCGTCGCGGAAGACGAAGATATCGTCTACGGGTTGTTTCTCTCTCAGGACGAGCAGGTGCCCTGGGCGTACGTGTCGCCCAATTTCAGAGCTGATCAGAATCTGCCAGACGCGTGGCATGAACTCCAACTGAGCGCGCTCGAACTGAAGGTCGACCAGCTCACGCAACGCGAAACGGTGTTGTTCTCTCAACGTATCGTCGAGTTTGTCGCACCGGTGATCGCCGGGACCGAGCGGCTCGGTACCATTCGTTATGGCGTGTCCCGAGCGCGCGTGAGCGCAGCGTTGGCGCTGGCTAGCGAACGCGGCAGCGAGCGCTGGCGACAGGCTGTGACGTGGTTAATCCTGGTTGTCGCGGGTAACGTGGTGCTCGGACTGGTGCTGACGCTTCGGGCAGCTTCTCACATCACCGCACCGCTCGCTGCGTTGACGCGAACCGTCAACGAAATTGCCGGCGGTAATTTGCGGGTCCGAGCCGACATCAATAGCGGCGACGAAGTCGAAGTATTGAGTCAGGCCTTCAACGGCATGTTGACCGAAGTCGACAAATCCTTTCGTCTGGAGCAGGAGCTACAAATCGGCGCCCGCGTACAAACGGCGCTCTTGCCCAGGTCGATCGAAGTACCTGGACTTGAAGCCACGGCACGAATGGTTCCGGCGACTGAAGTCGGCGGTGACTACTACGACGCGATCCCTGTCCAGGGCGGGGCTTGGATTGGCTTTGGCGACGTCGCGGGGCACGGCCTGACCTCCGGCTTGATCATGTTGATGCTGCAGAGCGCGGTGTCAGCCATGGGTAGGCACGAACCGATGGCAAAACCGAGTGATTTGATCGTCGACATTAATCGCGCCCTGTTCGAGAATATTCACCACCGACTTGAAACAGCTCAGCACGTGACTTTCACGCTGATTCGCTACTTCGAAGACGGTCGACTGATCCACGCTGGCGCACACGAAGAGATCTTGATTCTTCGGAAGCGAACGAACAAATGTGAGCGATTGCCGACGCCTGGGCCTTGGCTTGGCGCCATGCCAGACATTAGTCGATCGGTCGTGGACACAGAGGTTCAGCTTGAGCCAGGCGATGTGATCTTACTGTACACCGACGGAATTCCGGAGGCGCGAAACAGCGAACGCGAACAGTTCGGTGTGGAGCGGCTCATTGAGTTGCTGGAGAAACACTCCACGGCTCCGGTTGCAGGGATCTGCGGCAAGATTTTCGAAGCCGTTGACAAATGGACTCAGTTCCAGGATGACGACCGAACCATCTTGATCTTCAGATATCGCCGCCAGTCGGAGGCGCGGTCGTGACTCTGGTGGACCCGTCTTTCAGCGGAATCGTTCTATGGCGCGCATAGAATTTCTCTTCTTGCCTAGCGAGAGCTTGATCCAGCCCGCTCGGCTCTTCGTCCACGACTTTTACAAGGGCGTGTTCAACGATGCTGTGGCCGCCGACCAGCTGGCTATCGCAGTCCACGAGTTGCTGGAGAACGCCACGAAGGCCGTCAGCGCAGACCCAGTGCGCCTCGTGGTCGACGCCGACTCGCCTCAAGCGGTCACTGTCCAAACTGAGAACACTGTCAACGCGACGGAGCTAGCCACCATCATCGACCTGATCGACCGCATGCATCAAGCCGCCGGTGCCGGTCAGTACTATCAGGAGCTGCTGCATCAAACCAGCACGCGTATAACAGGCTCTGGCTTGGGGTTGGGCCGAGTATGGGCCGAGTGCGGCCTCGAGCTGAGTTATGCACTGAGTGAGAGCCGTATCACCGTCAGCGCGCGCACGCCGTCATTCACAGGTTAGGTAGAGGGTCTTTCTTCGAGCTGTACTGCATCGGGTGCCATGGTGTGTAGCACTTTG
>JBDKJZ010000298.1:0-7159 GCA_039796375.1 Pseudomonadota bacterium | reverse complement strand
CGCGGGGCTCCAAACGCTGACTTGATTCCGCCCTTGCCGTTTGGAGACATACAGCGCTTCGTCGGTGGCCTTGAACAAGCTCTCCCAGTCGGTACCCGCTACCGGGAAAGTCGCCACACCTAAAGAACACGTGACCTGCAGCGTCCCTTGCGGCGTCGCAAACTCTTTGGCCTGGAGCTCCTGACGGATCCGCTCCGCGACCAGCTCGGCGCCAGCGGCGTCGGTCTCCTCACAAACCAAGACGAACTCTTCCCCACCGAAGCGCCCGACGGAGTCCGTCTCTCGCTTCCCGCGATGCAGCACATCGCCAAACCCGCGGATCACCTGGTCCCCCACGTCGTGGCCGTAGTTGTCGTTCACGCGCTTGAAGTGGTCGATATCGCCGATAATCAGGCTGATCGGTCGATTGAAGCGCTTGGCGGACAGGATCTTCTGTCGTGCGGTTTCGGTCAGCGCACGCTTGTTGAGCAACCCGGTCAAACCGTCGGTCGTCGCGAGCTCTTCTAGGCGCTTCATCATTCGCGCGTTAGCCAGCGACACGGCCAAGTGCCGCGCGAGCACCTCCAGCAACGGCCGCACATCTTCACTGAAGGCGAACGGCGTACTGCTGCCGAGCAGCAAGGCCCCTAGGGCGTTGTTGTGCACCATCAACGGCAACACGATCGCGCTCGGCATCTCGGGCGTCTTTAGCCCCGGCTGGAACAAAACATGCGACTTCTGCAAGATGCCGCGATAGGGCAGCGCATGGCGATTCTGCACAACCATAGACACTAGGCCCGTGTTGTGACCGAACACGGTGCCCACCAAGTCATCGGCTCCCTCGCCGCTGACTGCGCAAATTTCGTGGGTGTTGTTGCTGCGGTGGTGCAACGTCACCGCGGCGAAGTCGAAACGCGCGAACAACCGCGCTGACTCGACCCCAGCGCGGATCACTTCTTCTTCACTGCGCGCCGCCGCGAGCAAATCGGCAGCGCGATACAGCTTGCCCTGATCGGACTTCGAGCGCTCCAGCTGCAAGAAGCTGCGCTCGTTCTCCACCGAGCGCAAGATGAAGCGCGCGGCATCCATCAGCATCGCTTTGACACGCTCATCCAGCTGGGAACCACGCTCCAAATCAGCCAATAGGACCCCAACGGTGCTGCCACCGGCGACCAGCGGAATCGCGCAGACGCACTCGATGTCTTGCGGCTCAGCGTACAGGGGCATGCGCGCTTTCGCCTTTTCGCCGCTCAAAGTGATCGGACGTTTCGTCTCAAGCGCGGCGGCGAAGAGCCCATCCTTGGCGCTAAATGGTCCGTTCAAGAGCTGCGTCACGGCGCTGGAGGCCTCACGCAGGTACAGACGGGCGCCGCGGTCGTCCAGCCACAATAAGGCTGCCGTCTTGAGCCCACAGCTACTCCGGAGCAGCTCCAACATGAATCGGAGCGTCAGCTGCAGGTGGTCCACACTCGAATGCACCATGCGCTCCTCGTCATCGGCGCGGGACGACGACGGGCTGCTCCCCAGGTCGGCGGCGCTGCGACCGGAGTCGAGCAGGCGAAACGAACGCGCCGCCTCACGCATGCGCGCCAGCTCGGACTCGACCTTCTCGTGAGACAAGCGGCGCACCCGCGCGATCTCGGAGCGGAAGACCAAGAGGTTCAGTCCAGCGAACACGCCCAGCAGCGCCACGCGCACGGCGATCGCGGAGGTGTCCAAGTCCGTCGCATACAAACAGAGGAGGACCTCTAGAAGGCAGGTCAGCGTGAGCGTGGCGGCAAGGGCGGGCCGGGCGAGGAACGCGGCGCTCCACATCGCGAGCACATAAGCCAGACCCTGGAGAGGTCCCTCAAACCCGCCGGGTAAGCTGCCGATGAGCGCGTAGCTGAGGACTGCCAGGTGGGTCCCCAGCTCGGCCTCTCGCCGGAGCGGCGCCACCGGATGGAGCACGCGGTAGCGCAGGTGAACCCGTCTCAAAGCCGAGAGACCCAGGAGCGCCAACAGGCCCCAGCTGAGCATCGACAGCCGCCCTCGCGAGTACTCGAAGACCAGCACACCCGCCGTACCGAGCGACAACGCAAGCGCCGCACCCTGGGCGAGGATCCGCTGGGCGCCTATCGCGACTCGGACGAGGGGATCCACCCGTTCGCGCTAGCAAGGGACGACCCCTCGGGCCCACTTTCCGGCTGCTCATAGTGACGCCACACCGAATTGTGTGCCAAACCGACCCAGTGAAGTTCGGGCTACGGCTTCAGATCTTGGTGCTGCTCGGGGGTCTAATGGCCCTCGCGTTTGTCCCGCTGTACTTCGCAATCTCCACCTACACGGGAGTTGCCCTACACCGCGCGCACCAGGAAAACAGCCGCGCGCTGGGGCGCACCATCGCCGCCTACGTGGCTGAGGCCGAAGCCTTCCGGGATCGTGAGCGCCTGCAGGAGTTGCTCGAAGCCCAGCTTGGGGCGCGCGTCGCGGCAGTCGGCGTCTACGATCTGGACGGGGCCCTGCGGGTCCAAGCGGCGCTCGACAGCGCCGGCAGCTGGCTCCCCCGGCGTATGGCCGCTCAGCACTCCACCTCCCCCACCACGGGTCCCACCGGTGAACAGCTGCTCGCCGTCACCGTGCCCGGACCTTCCGCTGTAGTCACCGTCCTAGTACGTAGCGGCGAACCCTACGCCGCGTCCCTCGATAGCTTGGTCGCGCTGTACATCTCGTTGATCGCTGCGGGCCTGCTCTTCGGTGCGTACTTCACGCTGACGTATTGGATCGTCCGTCCTATCGATCAACTGTCCCGAGCCGCGAGCCTCGTCGGCTCGCCTTCGCGTTCGATTGAGGTCGAAAGAGAACGTTCACTAGTGGTACCCAGCGCGCGCTCCCGCGAGTTCCAAGACCTGGCCGACAATCTTGCCCGCATGACCCAAACGCTGCTTTCCGAGGAACAGCAGCTGCGTCGAAAGATCCAGGAAGTGGAGCAAGCCACCACCAAGCTGAAGCAAGCCCAAGCTCACCTGGTACGCAGTGAGCGACTCGCGTCCGTGGGGCAGCTCGCCGCGGGCCTCGCTCACGAAGTGGGGAACCCCATCGCGGCACTGCTGGGCCTGCAAGATTTGCTCCTAGACGGGGGACTTGATGAAGCGCAGCAGCGCGACTTCATCCGCCGCATGCGCAAAGAAACCGAGCGGATCAATCGTATTTTAAGGGACTTGCTCCAGTTCGCCAGGCCGACAACAGCGCAACAGGACCGCGTGCCCGGCGCGGTCGAAGCCGCGATCAATGAGACCATCACGCTGGTGGCCCCGCAGCCCTCGCTGCGCGACGTCGACTTGAAGATCGATGTGTACACCGACCTGCCGCAGGTGACCTTACCGCACGAGCAGCTCATGCAAGTGCTGCTCAACCTGATCATGAACTCGGCGTCAGCCTGCGCCGGTCGTGGGAACATCACCATACGCGCCAAGCTGATTCAGGTGCCGTCATTGCGAACCTCAGCTCAAGGCGAAACCGGCGACCGACCCAGCCTCGCGCCACTGGTCGAGCTCAGCGTGGAGGACGACGGACCCGGTGTTGCTCCGGAGTTCGCGCCCCGCATCTTTGAACCGTTCGTGTCGACCAAAGACGTGGGTGAAGGCACAGGACTCGGGCTGAGTGTCTGCCGCGGTCTAGTCGAGGCTTCAGGGGGGAATATCCAGCTCGACGAACGTTTCAGCAACGGAGCACGGTTCGTCGTGCAGTTGGTGCCTATCTTTGCGGGCGCTAGGTGAGCGCCCACATCGACACGTGATGGCTGGGTGGTCAGCTGCGGGACGTCGCCAGAGGCTCAGCCGACGGCCGCGAACCAGGCTTCCCCGATCGCGTACAGATCGTCTTCACTGACGCTGTCTCCTTCCGGAACGCCATTGGCGGCACCGAAGGAGTACACGATCCGCCCGACAGGAATACCCGCGAGGAGCACGGTGTAGCTGTCATCCCCCAAGGCTTGGATGAAGTAGGTCGTGCCGCCAAAGGTGACGGTGTGATTTTCAGTGTTGGCAACGGCGGCTTCAGTCGTCATGTGCGGCGCACCGTACACGAACTCGGTCGACCCTAGAAGTGGGAAAACGCGGGACTTCCGCCGTCTATCGAGCCGCCGGAACTTGAGTGCACTCTGCGTACGCGGGTCGAAATTTCGCACTTCCAATCGCGCAGTTTGTTCCGCCCGACGGCGGCACTGATATTTTCGGAAACTCGCCCCCGGCGGGGCCGAGCATCGCGCCAATCGCTACATCGTACGAAACCGAGGTGCCCTGTGAAGTTACTGAATCTTGTTCCTGCGCTGCTCGCTGCGCTTTGCCTGTCTTGTGCCGGCTCAAACAACCTGGACGGCGACGACCAGAACGCCAACGAAGCCGACGGTGGCCGCGCCAGCGGTGGACGCTCCCCGTCTGAGCGTTCCGCCAGGGTCGACTCCGTTTCTGTCGTGGATGTCGAAGGCTTTTGTGAAGGAACCTGCGCCCGGGTCCTTGACTGTGACAATGCGGTCGACTTGCAGACTTGCACACAATCTTGTCGCAACGCCAATGCCGCCTCCGTTCCCAAGCTGCGCGGGGACGTGCTGCAGGGCATGCAGAGCTGCTTAGAGGCTGAGGACTGCCGCACCGTGCTCGACGGTGCCCCCATCGGCACCTGTTTAAGCGAAGCGGTCGCCGCTGTCGCTCCCAGCGACGCGGGCAAACAGTTCTGCGATGCCTGGGATCAATCAGTCACCCGTTGCGGCAACTCGCTCAACAAGGCCACGTGCCTAGAAATCGCGACGCTCTTCAACGACGACACGCTCCGCGCTGCCGCCGCCTGCACCGAGAAGAGCTGCAATCAAATGAACCCATGCATCGACAGCACGCTGGTGCTGCCTGTGGAGTCGCGCCCCAGTGACGCCGGGCCCGAGGGCATCGCTCCTCCGTCCGAGGGCATCGCTCCTCCGTCCGGGGGCATCGCTCCTCCGTCCGAGGGCGTCGCTCCTCCGTCCGGGGGCATCGCTCACGACGCACCGCAAGCTGAACCCGATTGCTGCACTGCCGACAACCTCTGCAGCTATGACGCCGACGGCCTGTGCGACTGTGATGGGCAATTCAACTGGGATAGCGAAGACTGTCGGTGAAGGCAAAAGCTGAGCGGACCCGCCTAGAGGTTTGCGACTGAGACTTGGGTCGGGCCTAGTTCCACCGGGGACCTATGCGAGTAGGGTAAAGCGCCCAGCCTCGTGAGTACTCCGGCGCGTTTCAATGAGTCCAAGCTTGGCGCAGAAAAAATCAAGCGCGGCATCCAGGTCTCGCACCCGGATCATCGTGTGCAGGTAGTGCATCCCGGCGTCGTATCCCAGGCCAATCAGGCTCGCAAACGCTACGGTTCGTTCACTCCAGACCGGAACATTTTCGCGGACCCGGAACCCGCTCGGCTCGTTCGGCTTAGTCCCAGCTCGGCGCCCAGCTCAGGCTCAGCCAGTGCCCATCATCGGCCTTCAGTTTGGCTGCCCTGAGTGGTAGCTTGCCTGGATGCTTGGGGTACGATCGGGACGACGCGGCAGCAGAGGGACGGGGCCGCTGCGAACTGTGGGCTTGCTGCTCAGCTTCGGTCTCACGGCGTCCTGCGCTGCGGATCCTGAGGGCTCCGCGACCACTGACGAACCCGCGCCCCCGCCCGAGTTACCCACGGGGTCGGGCATGCCAGCTGATGACACCGTCGCGCCAGACGTCAAGGTGGACCCCACCGCCGGGGCGTCGGGGGCTTCGATCGTGCGTCGCTTGACGATCGAGGAGTACACCTACACCGTTTTGGATGTCTTCGGCGTGACGCTAGATCCGCTGCAGCTGTCCTTGTTACCCCCGGACATTCGGGCGGATGGTTTTTCTAACCTCGCGAACACTCAGACTTCGTTTCCTCAGCATGCTTCGGGCTTCGGGCAGCTGGCGCAGTCCGTCTTGGGCGCCATGGACTTCCCAAGTTTTCTAGCGGTCCACGCGCCGTGCATGGAAGAGACGACCGCCTGCCGCAGCGCTTTCGTTGAGAGCGCGGGCAAGCTGACCTTTCGGCGCCCCCTGGACGAGCAGGAGGTCCAAGACTTCACGCTGCTGTTCGACGCTTTGGCAAGTCGCGGAGACGCTTTCACTGCGGGGGCCAGCGGCGTCTTGAGCGCGATGCTGCAGTCGCCCCAGTTCTTGTATCGCCTAGAGCGTGAAACCGCAGGCGCAAACGGACTTCGCGGCATCGGGAGCTACGAGATGGCCACGCGCCTCTCTTACATGTTCTGGTCGAGCGCGCCGGACGCAGCGTTGTATGCGGACGCACAGGCTGGCCTGCTGGATACCGCTGAAGGCGTCAGCTCAGCCGCTCAGCGCTTGCTTCAAGATCCGGTCAAGGCGCGGCGTGCGAGCGCGCGCTTCGTGCGAGACTGGATGGGCCTCGACAACATTTCAGAACAACCGCTGCGCGAAGAGATGATCGGCGCCGCGCTCGCGTTCTTCGACCAGCACGTCTGGACCGAAGCCGCGCCGCTTTTGAACGCCCTGACCTCACCCAAGGTGATGCTCACACCTGCACTGGCTGAACCCTACGGCGCGACTCCGGCGGGGCAAGGACTACAAGCCTACGACGCAAGGCAGCTCCCCGGGCGCTTGGGACTGCTCGGGCAACCCGCGGTGCAAGCGGCGATGGATCGCTCGGGCAGCGGCAGCATGATTGGTCGAGGGTTGTTCATGATGCGGCGCGTGTTCTGTTCACCCGTCAAGCTAGACCCGCCTGAAGCCCTGCGCTCCGCGATCGAGGAGTTCGTCAGCTCTGCGCCGAAAGACGCGTCCCCGCGGCTGCTGGCGGACCAGCGACTGTCGCGCGACGCCTGCCTTGGGTGCCACGGGGCCTTCGAGCCTCTGGCGTTCGCGTTCGAACCGTTCACTTCTCGCGGGGCGTTCCGCCTGACAGACGCGGCTGGCAATGCGCTGAAGACGGACGGTTGGATCCCGGCCGCAGTCAGCGGGCAAGCGCAAGACGTGCCCTACAAGAACCTTGAGGAGTACGCCGCGGCGCTAGTCGCGCTACCCGTCGTTGAAGAGTGCCTCACACGTAGTTTCATGCGCTTCGCGGCGGGACGTAACTTAGAGCTTCAGGAGGAAGCCGCTGTTCGGCCGTTGTTTGAAGCCGTTCGAGCTGAAGG
>JBDKJZ010000297.1:0-7163 GCA_039796375.1 Pseudomonadota bacterium | reverse complement strand
TGAGCCACCGGGATCTGTGGAAGCGCGGGGGGTCCGCCGGGTACTTGGGTTGGGCTCGGTCGGTGTCGACTTCGCGCTAGGTGGTGCGTCACTGCGCCCCACCTGCTGGTTCGCACCCTCCCCGGTGGACGCCGAATTCACGGAGTTGACGGGCGCATCCGGATGGGGCTCGCCGCCCGCAGCCGGCAGCCCCTGAGTGCCTGGTTCCACACCCATCGGCAATGAAGTCAGCGATACTGTCGCCAGCGGATAGCCACTGAGCGGGTCCGGAGCTGGCTGCGAAACCCACCGCGCGATTGAAAGGCTCAGCACCGCCGAGCCGAACAGCACTGCTCCCGCGACGTAGTATCTGCGAAGCGGCTCAACCGGCGGAGTCCTTGGAGGGACACGTGCAGGGGGCGCGCTCGATCGGTGTTTCGGCGACGTCACGTCACCAATATTCATGGGATCGTAAATGAGCGTGGGTTCGTCAGGCACCTCTACCAATAGCCTGCCGCCGGTCGGCGGAGTGGGGGTGTCATCAGCGAAGGGATCCATCTCCCCGATTATCTCACCGAGTGCACGTCCCGGCGGCCGAGAGCCGGGGCGAGAGACAGCCCCGGGGCGAGAATCGGGGTTCCGCGGAGCGACGTCGTTCGGTCTCTGATGCGTACCCCCCAGAGGTGGCAAGCCTGGGAGGGGCGGCGGGGCCACTCTTCGTCTCGATGTCGACTGCGCCGAAGGCTTGGGTGGCGGCGGTGACCCTAGACGCGGTGAGCTTGGCGCCAAAGCGGCCACGGGTCCACCTGGCAATGTGCGGCTCAGGGTTCGCATGAACTCAGGATCGGACAGGACGTCGCCGACACTCGAGATACTCTCAATCTCCGCGAGCGCGGCTTCTCGTTTCTCCAGCGTGTCGCCAGCGATCTCTTCCACCCACTCGCCGGTCTCGCGAACGCTCAGCAGCGGCACCGCCGATTCGAGCGCGATGCCGAACTCACGCGCTGTCTGGTAGCGCAGGTCCGGGTGCTTGTTCAGCGCCCGCAGGACGAGCGCGTCAAGTTCCGGTGAGACGTTTGGGTTCCATTGGCTAGGAGGCCGCGTGGGCTCGGACACTATCTTCTTCAGGACATCCCTAACTTCATCCCCAACAAACAATCGCTCTCCAGTCAAGGCCTCCCAAAGAACCACACCGGCGGCAAAGACGTCAGAGCGGCGGTCCACGGTCTGCCCCTGCAACTGCTCGGGGCTCATATAGCCGAGCTTGCCCTTCATTTGACCTGCACGCGTCACCTGAACTCGCGCCGCTGCCTTAGCCACCCCAAAGTCCAGGACGCGAGCCACGCCGTCGACCCCTACCAACACATTCTGTGGCGAGACATCGCGGTGTACGACCTTCAGCGGCTGACCTCGTTCATCAGTAGCTTCATGCGCCGCATGCAAGCCATGAAGCATGCCTGCGATCACCCCGACAGCGAACCCCTCAGGGACTCTCAGTCCCTTTCGACGGGCAACCCGCAGCAGCCGTGACAACGACTCTCCGCGAACATAGTCCATCACCAAAAAAAGTTCGTCGTCAGTGGAGACGATGTCGATGGTGGCTACGACGTTGGGGTGCTGGATTCTCGCAGCTACGCGTGCCTCATCGAGAAACATCGTAACGAATTGCGGGTCCTTGGCGAACTCTGGGTGAAGCCGTTTCACGGCGACGGTGCGAGTGAACCCTACGGGGCCAATGAGCCTCCCGAAATGAACGGTAGCCATGCCCCCAGTGGCCAGCTTGCCGTACAGCGCGTAGCGCCCCGCGAGGCAAACCGGCTGCGCGTCAGCGCGGGTGTCAGGAAGCGACGACATAGGATGACTAGTACGACAAAACCTACAGTGTGTTCAAATGACTTCGCCGGGTTTCAGTGGCCCGACGAGACAGCCAGCCCGCGTCCTTGCGCCCGCGCCAGTTTCGGCCCCAGTCCGAACCACCGGGAGTGTCTCCCAGGGACAATTAGGACGCAAGGACCAATCCGGACTCTCCGCGTGGCGGGTTAGGAAAGTGACCACCTCGGCCGTGTCGGCGGATGTCGCTGACTCGCTCGGTAAGACGCCGATTCCAAACATCGCCCTGGTGCGAGGCTTCGCACAATTGTGTAGTGTTCCGATACCCTTCAGTTTTGGCCAGTTTTGAAATGGACGAAGAACTCCCGACCCACCCCTTCAATCGCCCTCCGGATGTGACCGAAGGGTCCAGCGTGGTGTGGCTTGTGAGCTACGCCGACGACGACGATCGCGAGCTGTCCGCCAGACAGATCTCCGACGCGCTGGGGCGAGGCGAAATCGACCCCGGGACGATCGTGTGGCGTGACGGTATGGCCGACTGGCAACCCATCAGTGACCTGCCCGAGCTCAAAGAACAGCTGAAAGCGTTCGCGAATGAAACAGCCGCGCTGCGCAAGAAAAGAACGGTGATGGGAGGCTTCGGCGCGAGCGTAGGAAACCTTCCTCCCCAGGCCAAGTCACTCCCGCGGCTTCCGGTAGCGCCCACCCCAAACCTGCCTCGCCCGAACCTGCCGTCAGTACCCGTCGCCACGGTCACCCGGGGCAACTCCGGCAACTCGCCCGGCCAGGCTCCTCGACCCCCCGCACCACTTCTGGCCAAGGCCCCGGTGGCGTCCAAAGACATCCCTGCACCTGCGGCGAGTGCGGCAACCACGCCCGCGCCAACCTCTCCATCCAACCTGGCGGCCCTCGACCAAGCCACCCGGCAACGGAAGACGCTGCTCGGGACTGGCTTCAAGGTTCCTCCCCCCGGCGCCGCGGGAAAGCTCCCTGGCCCCCGACTTCCGGGACTGAGCGGGCAGCCGCCCCTCCCACCGAAGCCCGCAGCCGCCCCTAGCGAGTCTGTCTCCGAAGCGACCGCCGAGCTGGACTCCGCTCTGTTGGAGCCTGTCCCCGCGTTCGAGGCGGTTAGGGAGGCGCAGGGTGCCTTAGGCTTGGGACGGCGGGCCGCGACCGAGACGCCGACTCTTCCACTCCCCCCGGTCCGCGCCAAACTTCCCCTAGCTGGCGCTGTTGACGCCGAAGACGACCCTCCTACGGTGCGACCTGCCACTCAGGCGAAGCAGCAGGCTCAGTTAGCGGGCCGGCCGCGCCAGCCGAAGCCTCACTCGCCACATCGTCCTTCGCGTCCACCACCAGAGCACGCTCCGTCCGCGCCTCCCAGCGCTGGGAACGACGCCGAGCCAATCTCGCTGGGCCCCGAGTCTCTAGAGGCCATTTCCTCCGACGCTCTTGACTCCGTAGTCGCCAGCCTTCCCGCGCTGGAAGCGCCCAGCGCCCCGGCACTTCGCGCAGCGCAGGTCCGGTTGCACGCAGCTGACCCGGGGCAACCGGCCCGCCCTCGGCCACTGGTCGATAGGCTGGGACCTAGCGTGGTCCCGGTGCTGGACGACATCGAACCCGAAAGCATCGAACCCGAGAGCATCGAACCCGAGAGCATCGAACCCGAGAGCGCACAGGCTGTCAGCTTCGAGCCGGAAACTCTGGACCCTGCGGCTCACGATGCCCAGGCCCCCGCTATCAGTGTCGCGCTTGAGTCACTGAACGCAGCCTTCAAGAACGAACCAATTCCGCTGTCCGTACCCAAGGGTGCTGCAGCGGCAGCGGCAGTCCGCGCCTCCGGGGCGGTGCTCCCCTCAGTCCCGCCCCAAAAGCGCGGTCGCGGGAAAATCTTGCTCGCCGCGCTGACGATTGCCGGGCTCGGCACTGCAGTGTTCTTTCTAAACCGTCAGAAGGCTCCGATCCCGGTAGCCAGTCCCGCGGCAGAGACCGTTGCCGTGACGGCTGAGCCTGCGCGGGTCGATGCTCCGCAAGCCGCCGTAAGCGCAGAGCCAGAGGACACCGCTCAAGCTGCACCGACAACAGCGCCCGAGCCCGCTCCCGACAGCGTAGGCGCGACACCTCGGCCCCGGGGCGAAATTCCCGCTGCGGTCCAGCCCATCGCTCCGACTGAGCCAGAGACCGCCGTGAAGAACCCACCTCCCGAGCCCGCAACACCGGCTCCTGACCCCGTCCCCGAAGCACCGGTCAAACCCGCCGCCCCGAGTGTCCCGAAGATATCGGGAGATCCAGAGTCCGCCAGCGATGGACCCACTGGACCTTTCGATCCTGCCGCGGCCTCTGCAGCACTTGAGCGAGCAGCGGGACGCGCCTCAGCGTGTCGCAAGCCCGGGGATCCGAGCGGAGTCGCGCGTGTCAGCGTGAGCTTCGCCAATTCAGGTCGAGCCACGCGAGCGATCGTGAACGGCCCGCCCTTCGCTGGCACCGCCACCGGAGGCTGTATCGCTGGCGCGATGCAGGGGGCCCGTATCCCGCAGTTCACTGGCGATCGAGTCACAGTCACGAAGAAAGTCGTCATCCAATAGCCGACGCGGCCAACGCTATGCACACCAACGCCGCCAGGGCCTATCACGAGTTCGGCCAGAGCATCTGGTACGACAACGTGCAGCGCAGTCTGCTCCGAAACGGGGGGTTCGCTCTCTTGGTCGAGCAGGGCGTGCGGGGTTGCACTAGCAACCCCACCATTTTCGACCGCGCCATCGGGGGGTCCGCGGACTACGACGCTCAGCTGGCGACGCTTGTCTTGGCGGGTAAGACGAGCGACGAGATCTACTACGACCTGGTCTGCCAAGACATCCAGGACACCGCTGATTTGCTGCTTCCGGTCTACGAAGGGTCAGGCTTCAGCGATGGCTACGTGAGCATCGAAGTCCAGCCGAAGCACGCGGACAACGCAGAACAAACGGTGGCTGAGGCTTTGGAACTAACCAGGAAAATCCAGCGCAGCAACCTGATGATCAAGGTCCCGGCGACCCCAGCCGGATTACGAGCAATCACCGAATTGACCGCGCAAGGCATTTGCGTCAACGTGACGCTAATCTTCTCGGTGACACAATATGAGCGGGTCGTCCAGGCCTACCTCGCTGGACTCTCGTTGGCGACAATCAACGGCCACGATCTTCGTCGCATCACCTCGGTCGCGAGCCTCTTCATCAGCCGCCTGGACGCTGTCGTCGACGCCTGGCTAAACAAGCAAATTGAACTCGGAAGACGTGAGCTCGGCTCGCTGTTGGGAAAAGTTGCAATCGCGAATGCCCAATCGGCATATTCGCTCTTCCAGTCCGTGTTTCTTTCAACCGGCTTGTCGTCGGGCTTCGCTGAGCTCCGCAACTCCGGTGCCCAGCCTCAGCGTCTGCTTTGGGCCTCCACGGCGGCGAAGGATCCTGCCTACCGTGACACCTTGTACGTCGATGCGCTCATCGCGCCGGGCACAGTGAATACCGTACCCCCGAGCGTTCTAAGCGCTTTTCAGGACCACGGAAACCCATCGCCAAGCCTGGGGCGCGGGCTTCCTGCTGCCCAGGCAACGCTTGCGCAGCTGACCGCCGCTGGGTTCCTACTGGACCCGGCTTGTGAAGACCTGCTTCACGCGGGACTCCATTCGTTTAGCGACTCTTTCGAGAGCCTGATGCGAGTGATCGAAAAGCGCCGGACCGGCATGGCGCGTCAGCTGCAGTCGTAGCCTGCGCGCGGGGAGCGGTCCGATGACTTTGTTGGCGAGCCTCTTGGCGTAGCCCGCGGTGGTCCTAAGTCGCTGCGACCATGGGTGAACGTCCAGTCAGACGCGGTCATTGGGGCCTGGTCCTCCCGCGGGTGGGAGCACTTCAGCGATTCTGGGCCGACAAAGATGCTGCGAGGTGGAAAAAAGCACTGCTAGTGTTACTGCTTTTCTACGTGATCTTCCCCCTAGATCTTATTCCCGACTTCGCTCCGTTTTGGGGCTGGCTGGATGATCTCGGGGCCGCCAGCGGCGCTTGGATGCTTCTGACGTGGATGCTCGGTCCCTATTCAATTCGGGATGAGCACCCCAAAAAGGCTGGAATGAATTCCGATCCTGAGCGTAGAAGACACTTATGAAGAGACTCACATCGACTCTGGTTCTGATGACTCTGGCGGCGGGTTGCCAAGCGGCGCATGCGCAGGGTTCTCTAGGTGAAGACTCGGATCGCTCGGCGTCCCGGGCGGACCATAAAGCTACCGTTGAGTTTGAAGCTCCGGCGGTTGCGCCAGTGACAGCACAGGAAGCCCGCACGATTGAGACGGGTTCTCCTCGGGCTGAAGAAGCAGCCGACGGTGCTGCTAAAGCGGGTGTCGTCACCGGACCCGCGGCGACCGGCGAAGGCTACAGCGTTCAGCTGCAGGCCGCAGGCCCCTTAAAGGTTGGGCAAGCCGCGACGCTGACCGTGTCGCTCAAGGCGCTGGAGCCTTTCAAATGCAACGACAAGTATCCCTACAAGTTCAAGTTCGAACCGAACGCGGCCGTTAGCTTCCAGAGCGACGTCGTGCGCGGAATGAAGATCGAGGGGAAACAGGCCACGCTCAGCGCGCCGTTCACGCCGAAGGCCGCGGGCAAACAAACCGTTTCCGGTGAGCTGTCGTTTTCCGTATGCACACCGGACAAGTGCCTGGTCGAGAAGCAGCGTTTGACGATCAGCTTTGACGTCAGCGCGTCCTAGCGTTCTTCGCCGAAGCCCGGTACAGGGTGCTCCTGCCGCTCAGTGCAGTACCGGCAGACGGTGATAGGACGCCAGATGGAAGCCGCAGCGAAACCAGACTCAGACGACAGTCGCTTTTCGGATCTCGTTTTTAACGATCAGGGTCTGGTGGTTGCGATCGCGCAAGACTTCATCAGCGGCGACGTCCGCATGGTCGCGTGGATGAACCGCGAGGCGCTCGAGACCACGCTCACCTCGGGTCAAGCGACGTTTTTTAGTCGCTCCCGAGGGCGCCTGTGGACCAAGGGCGAGACCAGCGGGAATGTCCTGATCGTCAGGGAAATCTACGCGGACTGCGACGGCGACGCGTTGCTGCTGCGTGTGCTCCCTAAGGGCCCGTCGTGCCACACCGGCCGACCAACTTGCTTTTTCCGACGGCTGACCGAGCCGCAGTCGGGAGACGCAAGTCAGCCGTCACCCACCTTCCTCGACTCGCTCGAGGCCGAGATCCTGAGTCGGCAGGGCGCCACCTCGGAACGGAGCTACACTCGCTACCTGCTAGACGGCGGGGCGTCGAAAATCGGCGAAAAAGTCACGGAAGAAGCTGGTGAATTCGTTGAAGCCATCGGGTCGCAGTCC
>JBDKJZ010000296.1:0-7173 GCA_039796375.1 Pseudomonadota bacterium | reverse complement strand
CGGCTGAACGACTCGTCGCCGCTCACGCGGCGTGAGACGCGAACTCCTCTTGAAAGCGCCCGTTGCTCTCCGACTCTTCGCGAGGCACGTAGTCCCGCACCTGCATTTCTCCGTTCACTGGGAGCGACTCCAAGCGCACATTCAGCGATCCGTCTCGGTTGACGAAAGCAACGCCAATCCGACTCCAAAAGCTGCGACCGTCTCGCTCGGTGATGTTGTATACGACCTTCATTCGACTTGTTTCCATGGCTCTTGTTTCCTTTTCAATTGAATGAACCGCACGCGTCTCCCAATGGGCGGGCTCGGTCCTGTGAATGGCAACTCGCGTTCGGCGAGCCGCCGCAGTCACCTATTGCGAAGGCCGTGCCGAACCGAGAGGACAGACCTAAATTGCCGAAACCATTGGTGGGGTCTGTGCGAGCACCGGTGGCGATACCCCCCTTTCGCCACGCGCGTGGTTAGCAGTGGCCTGCTGACGCGGTTCCGGGGGTTGGAGCTTCAAACCCTCCCCTCGTACCAGGTTGACGTCCGTACGAGTCCACGCGATGAGAGGGCAAGTGCCTAGCCGTCGGGAGTTCCTGCGTTCGTCGTCGCTTGCCGCATCTCTCGCGGTGACCTCCGCTATCGCGCGGGATGCTTACGCGGCGCATGATGCAGCCGCGCTCTCGCGTTGGATCGCGAGCCCCCCGGCGGGTTTCGAGCCGCTGAGTCTTCCGGGCCGGGTCGTCCGCGTCACGAAGGGCGGCGGGTTTGGGCAGCTGATGCAGTCCAATCTGCTGTGGCCCAAGCCAGAGGTAGCCAGCGCCTTTCTTGAGCGCGCCCTCACTGAGCTGACCGGCGCCGCAGATCTGAGCGGAGCACTCTCCCACTTCGTTCACCGCAACGACCGGGTCGCGATCAAGGTCAACGGAATCGCAGGCGACCATGGCTATACGATGGCATTCAATGTTGAGCTCATCTTGCCGTTAGTTGAAGGGCTGCTGGGAGTGGGCATCCCAGCCGAGAACATCTCCGTGTTCGAACAGTTCCCAGAGTTCCTCAAGGGCACCCGCTTGGGCACGACTGGAAACTCGCTGCCCCACGGGGTCGTCGCGACCTCGCACATGAACCGTATCGCAGATATGCCTTCGGTCCGGGTCTTTCACCCGTTAGGCACCCGTTACGCGAAGCAAGTGACGGACTCGACGGCGCTCATCGACTGCACGCTGATGAAAGATCACTTGTTGTGCGGCTTCACTGGCGCGCTAAAGAACATGTCACACGGAATGATCCTCAATCCGCAAGACCACCATCGCCACCGCTGCGACCCCCAAATCCCCCTGCTAGTCAATCACCCGATCGTGCGGAGCCGGATGCGACTCCACCTGGTGGATGCATTCAAGATTATCTACGACGAGGGGCCGCTGGACAAGAACCCCAAACGGCGCATCGCCCACGGCGCGCTCTACGCTTCGACGGATCCGGTCGCGCTCGACAGGGTCGGCTGGGAGGTCATCGCGGGCGCCCGGCGAGAAAACCAGCTCCCGACGCTTGAAGCCGCACTGCGCCAGCCGTCCTACATTCACACGGCGGCGGAACTGGGACTCGGTGTCGCGGATTGGAATCGCATCCGCATGACCCGCGTAGAACTGTGAAGCGCAACTGGCTCGACCGGAGCGAGCTCTGCCGTGTGCACTGCGACGCGCGTGGGCAGCGCGCCTTCGGCTGTGTCGGCGCGAGCGCCGCTGGCGGCCGGATGCCCCCAAACAACGGCAAGAGCACAAGCTGGGGAGAAGTGGCCAGAACTGGCGTACCCTGAGCCTGGTGGGCCTGCTCTATCTCCTCGTGCTGGTTGTCTCGGCCTCGGCCTGTGCTGGGGTCACCCAGCCCCCCGGCGTGCCCCCTAGCCCGTCCTCCGTCACCCGAGCACAACCCGGCGGCGACGCGCACGATCCCCACCAGGCCGCGCTACGCCGACAGCTTGAGCAGCCTTGGCATTTTCGGCTCGACCGAGATCAGCAGCTGAGGGTCCCGCTTGCCGACTCCGATCACTGGAAGCGCGTTCGCTATTGGGTGATCGATCACTTCACAGGTTTCCGGTACGGCGAAGATTTTCACGCGGTCAACATCGTCATTGTTCAAGATGCCCCGCACGGCGCGCCTGACGACCCCGCCGCGTGCATTAGGCAGATCGAGAAGTGGGCGCGCCCACAGCTGATGGGCTTTGGCGTCCAGATGGGGCCAGTCTCGGCCACTGAGGGTGTCTGGAGAGGCCGCTCCGTCCCGGTGCGGATGGCGGACGCGTTCGTCGACTTCGGCTTCGGGCGAACTCGCTTGTCAACAGCCTGGGCGGCCTATCCGGCGTACCCGGGAGCCTGCCTCGTGTTCGGCATTGCGATACCTTGGCGCGAGCAGCCAGAGCTGGCGCGCCAGGTGCGTGCACGCTGGATCCGTGAAGCCGTCCCGTTGCTTGAACCGCTCACCAAAAAGCGACCGTATCGGAAGTAACCTAGTGCGGCGCGAGCGCGCCGGCGAGCGCGATTAAATAAGCTACCGCGCTCATCCCCCAGAGGGCCGATCGTATTTTCAGCCCGCTTCGGAAACCCCAGTACGGGGCGAGCCAAGCGGTCATGGGAACCAGGACCACCAGAGCGCGCCATCGTCTCTCGGGCTGCGCCGAAAACGCCCACGCGAGCGATAGGTGCATAGTGATCCACGTGGCGCACGCCGCAAGCAGGAGGCCGGAGTGGAGTAGATCGGCTGACCGCATCAGGAACCCGCGCGCCGGGAACATACCGCGTGCGCCGGTTTCCCGGCGAACGAATTCTTTCGACTCTTCCGCCGGCTCGCTTTTGGAGCCGAATGGACAACGGGAGTTAGACTGCCGGCCTATTTCAGATAGAGTGGCCGCCGAGGCCAACCTTTGCGCATCACTACCTGGATCCCTTTCGCTGCTCTACTCGGCTTAGTCGCCACTCTCCCCGGCCTAAAGCTCCTGGGCTACAAGGCCGCGCAGGCTGAGGGGAAAGCCAACCGTCCAGACGTCATGGCTGTGGGCGATCTGAAGCCCGGCATGAAGGGCTACGGGCTGACCGTGTTCGAGGGCACCACCCCGACCAAGTTTGACGTCGAAATTATCGACGTTCTCGCGAACTTCCAGCCGCGCCAGGAGCTCATTCTGATCAAGACCAAGCACCCGCGACTTGAGGTGGCCAAAGTGGTCGCGGGCATGAGCGGCAGCCCCGTCTTCATCGACGGCAAGATGATCGGTGCCTACGCCTACGGCTGGCGCTTCGGCGCAGAGCCGATCGCAGGGGTGACGCCGATCCGAAGCATGCTCGATGATCTTGAGCGCCCGCTGCCGCAGTTCATTCACGGCTGGCCGCTGCGCACCGGGACCAAGACTCCAGGCTCAGAGAAATCCGCTCAGGCAGGGTTCTCAGCGGGGGGTCACCGTTTCGCTGGGCTCCCTGGGAGCTACGACATGATGGCGCACCGGGATCAGATCGGGGCTCGGTTCGCCGCATCAACGAACAGCGCCGTGCTAACGCCCGTGAGCACGCCCCTGCTCCTTGGCGGATTGTCCGCCCAGAGCGCCAAGCTCGCTCAGGACCTGCTGAGCCCCCTCGGGTTGGACGCGTTGCAGGCCGGCGGCGGCGGTGGAACGTTAGCGGACGCGCCGATGCGCTACGTCGACGGCGGCGCAGTCGGGGTCCAACTCGTTCGTGGCGACATGAGCGCCATGGGCCTAGGCACCGTCACACGAGTCGAGGGCGATCTCGTCTCGGGCTTCGGGCACCCCATGATGAACGCGGGCGTGACTGCACTGCCCACGGCGATCGGGAAGATCCTTTGGATTCTGGCGAGCCAAGAACGTTCCTTCAAGATGGGGTTCGCTGCCCGTCCGATGGGGGCCCTAGTGGCCGATCGACAGGCGTCCATCGTTGTCTCCCACGCGGCCCAGGCCCCGACAATTCCGGTCCATGTGAAGATCCAGGGAGCACCTGGCGCGCCATACACCGACTGGAACTTCGAGATAGCCCACGAGAAGTTCTTGTCCCCGTCCTTCTTGTCCGTGGTGCTGGGGAGCGCGCTGGAGACCACCGCCTCCGAACGCCAGGACGTCACCTGGTTTGCGAGCAGCAAGGTTCGAGTCAGGGGCCAAAGAGAAGTGCGCATCGACGACTTCGGCGTAGCTGTCGGCGGCACTCCTGGTGCACAAGACTTCGTGCGTTCCAACTTGGTGCAGGCCGTGGGTTCCGTCATGAACAACCCGTGGGAACCGGCGTTCGTTGAGGGGGTCGACGTCCAGCTGGAGCTGCGCTACTCCCGAGATATCTTCAGATTCCGGGGCGCCGAAGTGTTGGATACCGAGGTCGAGCCCGGGGGCGAAGCGCGGATCCGTGTTACCCTGGTGCCTTACGCGGGCAAGACCGTCCAACGCACTCTCCGCGTTCCCATCGCTCGGCAGTTTGCCGGAACAAAGAAGCTGAAGATCCAGCTTCGCCCTGGCTACGCCGTCGAGAGAATTAAGGCACCTGCGGAAAACCTGTCTGAGCTAGTGCAGCAGTTCGTCGACCCGGTCTATTCCCCGCGCAGCATCGTTGCGTCACTGGGGGAGGGCGCGGGCTTCGCGCACAAGGGTCAAGTGGCAAACGATCTGCCCGCCGGGGCCGCCGACCTGCTCTCGTCCCAAACGACAACTGCTGGACCGTCAAGCTTCAAAGCAGAGACACACCACGTAGAGCCCCTCCCGGCTTTCCTCGTCGGACAAGACCAGGTCTACGTTGAAGTGAAAGCCGCGCGCTAGGCACCGAGTCCTACACCGCCAATTAAGAAACACCGAAACTATGAGATCATTGCTTCAAGCAGCTTTAGTGACCGCAGCTCTCTTCGCGTTATCAACCGACGCCGCTGCAGTAGGAACGCGCCGCATCGCCCTGCGCACCGCGGAGGATCTGAAGGCGGGCGAGCTCCAAGGGGTGGCCGTCGACAGCTCGGGGGTGCTGAAAGCCGGATTCAATCTGGGTAAGGTCCCGCTGGACGACGCAGCGACCGTATGGGCGGCCCTTGAGGACAAGGGCCGGGTCTTGCTCGCGACAGGCAGCGAGGGGCGCCTCCTGGAGTTGAAGAACGGCGCTACCAAGGAACTCGCGAAAGCCGACGCAATGGCGCTCACTTCGCTCGTTCGAGCCTGGGGCGACATGGTGATCGTCGGTAGCCTCCCTGGTGCGAAGCTCTTCGCTTTCGAGAACGGAAAGCTTGTAGAGTTCCTGACGCTGAAGGAGGCGGATCACATCTTTGGGCTCGCGTTCGACGAGAAGGAGCAAGTGCTCTACGCGGCGACAGGACCAGAAGGAAAGCTGTTCCGCATCACCCGAGACAAGAAGGCACAAGTCTACTTCGATGCGGAGGAGCCGCACCTAGTGAGCGTCGCGGTCGGCGGCGGTAAGGTCTACGCCGGCGGTGGAGACCAAGCCAGACTCTACGCCTTGTCCGGGCCGGGGCGGGCTACGGTCCTTTTTGACTTCGGGCGCACAGAGGTACGCGCAATCGCTGTCTCGGGAACGGATGTCTACGCGATCGCCAACGAGCTGAAAGACAAGCGATCTCTGCCTTCCAGCTCCAAACCTTCAGAGAAAGGTTCCAGCGGCTTGGGCAGCGGCGCACAAGGCAAAGGCACGCTCTATCGCTTCGACAAGTCCGGCGCTCCGGAACAGCTCCTCGACAATACTGAGGAGCATTTCACCAGCCTGGCCCTGGACGCCCAAGGAACACCGTACGTGGGCACAGGCGTTGAGGGCCGGCTGTACACGGTCAACGAGAATCACAACTCAGTTCTTGCCGCCGACACGGAAGCCCGGCAAATCACTGCGCTGCTGCTCTCCGGAGCCGAGCGCCACGTGATCTCGGCCGACCCAAGCGTCGCCCACCCGATTCGAGGCGTTGGAGGCGCAGAAGCGACCTGGACGAGCAAAGCCTTGGACGCGGGTCTTCGAGCCAACTTCGGTCGGCTAGATTGGTCCGCCGAAGGTGAAGTCGAACTGTCAACCCGCAGCGGAAACACGGGAACCCCTGACGACACTTGGAGCCCCTGGAGCGCCGAACTTCGATCTCCTGCCAGCATTCAGAGCCCGGCAGCGCGCTTTATCCAAGTACGGGCGCGCTTCAGCAAAGACGCCAAGGCGACCCTCCGCGAAATCACCGTTCCTTTCGTGACGGACAACCTTCGAGCCATCGTGACGTCGATCGAGTCAGACAGCGGAAACGCCGAATCCCCGACAGGGGCCGAAGGCAAGCTGCTTTCCAGCGGTGGCCCAATCACGGAGTCGCCTGACCGCGAGCTCTCGCTCAAGTGGGAGGTTGATAACCCCGACAAGGATGAGCTTCTCTACCGACTGCATTATCGACTGGAGGGCACGCAGGCGTGGTTTGATATGCTCCCGCCAAACGAAAAGCTCACCAAGAACAAGTACAACTGGAACACCCGCGATCTGCCCGAGGGGCGCTACCGGGTGCGGGTGAGCGCCAGCGACGAACTCACCAATCCGCCAAGCAGCGTGAAGCGGCATCAACGAGACAGCCATGTTGTATTGGTCGACAACACCGCCCCAGAAGTGACCGGTCTCCAGGTCACCGGGCGCGTGGTCAGAGGCTTCGCGGTGGACGGGGTCGGACCGATCGCCCGCATCGAGGCCTCGCTCGCGGGGACGGACAGCTGGATCCCGTTTGCACCGATCGATGGCATCTTCGACAGCGCACGAGAGGAGTTTTCCGCTGATCTGACAACGCTATCGCCCTCCGGACCGGCCCTCCTCACCCTGCGCGTCTACGATCAGCAGCACAACCAGACGGTTCGCAGCGTGACGCTTCGCTGAGGGTCACTACACAGCTTTGGGACTCCCTGCACCGCTCAGGAGGCGCACTAGATTGCGGCACGGGCGGAAAAAGCCCGTAGCTTGGGTAGGCGAGTGCGGCTCCGGTACGGGCGCAACACGCGCCCCTCTGGTGGGCCTGTGGCAAGCAAGCAGAAAATAGGCTGCCAGCACGAACCAGTGCTAGGCTGCTGTTCTTACTTCCACTTAGAGACTGACCATCGTGGCTTACTTAATTGGCGCGGCGAGGGTGCCGTACGACAAATCGCTCACAGAGCGCCTACTGGTCCGAGCGCTGCTGGGCGCCGCTTGGCTCACG
>JBDKJZ010000295.1:0-7174 GCA_039796375.1 Pseudomonadota bacterium | reverse complement strand
TGCCCTCGGCCACAAGCTGTTTTTCGACAAGCGGCTGAGCGTTGACGGATCGCGGTCCTGCTACAGTTGCCACCAAAACGAAGACGGCACCGGTGGGCATGAGCCTCTGGCGGTCGGCGCCGGCGACAAGCCTCTGACTCGCCACGCTCCGGTGATGTGGAACGTGGGGTACTTGCCAGCATTCTATTGGGACGGTCGCGCCGACAGCCTGGAGAGCCAAGCCAAGGGTGCCTGGGGGGGCGGCAATATGGGTGTGGGCAAGGACAACCTTCAGAAGAAAGCGGACGAAATCGGTGCGCTAGCCGAGTACGCCCCGCTGTTCGTTGAGGTTTTTCCGGGGGAGGGGGCTACCCCCGATACCATCGCCCAGGCCCTCGCCTCCTATGAGCGCACGCTTTTCTGCGGGGCCACCGCTTACGACAAGTTCCTGGAGGGCGACAAGGGTGCGATGACCGCTGAGCAGCAAGCCGGCTTTGAGATCTTCGCGGCAGCAGACAAGGGTAACTGCGCCTCGTGTCACACCCCGCCATTCTTTTCAGACGCCTATCTGGCGCAGGGCGGCGCCTACCACAACATCGGAATCGGGTTCGAGGGTAAAGCCCCTGAGGCTGTGGACGTCGGACGTCAGGTGGTCACCAAGTCCCCAAGCGATTATGGCGCCTTCAAGACGCCAACGCTGCGAAACGTGAGCAAGACCGCCCCATATTTTCATGATGGGTCCGTCGCGACGCTGGAGGCGGCTGTCAGGTTCATGGCCGGCGGCGGCTACCCCAACAAGAACCTAGATGCCAAGCTCGGTGTGCTACCCAAGGACAGGCTGAAAGACTCTGAAATCGCGTCGCTTGTAGCATTCTTGGGCGCTCTGGAGTGCGAAGGCCATTTGGTCGTTCCTTGAGTCGCCCGGCGTGCGTTTGGTCTTCCTTTTCATAGAGCCGCCAGTTACAACTGCGGCACCGCGAGGGTGGCGTTTGTGCGCTGCCTTCTCCCGGGCGGATAGCTCAGTTGGTAGAGCGCCGGCCTTACAAGCCGGATGTCGTCGGTTCAACCCCGGCTCCGCCCACAAGAAGATCCCCAGACTCCAGGCCGGGCTGTCTAGCGAAGCGTCCAAAAAGGCCGCGCGGGTACCGATCCCCAGGTCCTGCAAGGGTGGCCGCGCGGGTACCGATCCCCAGGTCATAGGCAACATGACTCGCCTTGACCCCAACAATTGGTGGTGAAACGTTTCGGGCTGTCCCGAGCTCGAGCCTGTGAGTTACGCGAGAATCCCCGGGAGTACTCCGCCGACGAACTCTGGCCGTCCGAACGTGTCCTTCGCAATACCCAGCGCCTTGAACAGAGTTACCCAGAGGTCGACCGTGGACCTGCCCTCGAACACCGCGTACTGGCCGCCATTGAGCACGTGGCTCCCGCCGATGAGGACGTGAGGTAAGCCATCGTGGTTGTGCTTTGCTCCGTCCGCAAGGCCCATGGTGTAGACAATGAGTGAGTTGTCGAGCATCGTCCCTGCTCCTTCGGGGATGGCGTCCAACCTGGCGGCGAAGTCAGCAACGAAGGTCGAATGCAGCTCGCCTATCTTCGCTAGTTTTTCGTCTGGATGATGAGAGAGCCCGTGATGACTTTCGTTCAGACCGGCAACGAGCGGGTGTCCGGTGTCCTGGTAGTTCATGCCGCCTTGTTCACCCTGCATTTGAACGATCGCGACGCGCGTGAGGTCGCACTGCATTGCGTGGTGGGTGAGCTGTATCATCTGCGTAGCCACGTCGACGATGGCGTTGTCATCGTCGACGTCTACCATCCCCGGGGCCACCAACTTATCGCAGCTGCGCGAGACCTGGTTGGCGACGAGCGTCTCGAGTGATCGCATGCCAGTCAGGTATTCGTCCAGGCGCGCTTTGTCGTTCGTACCTAAGACGGCGGTCGTACTTAGCAGGTCGTTCTCAACGAAATCGATCACGCTCAGGCGCTGAGCGCGGATCTGATCGGCTTTAGCCTTCTGAGCGGGGTCGTCGGCGGCTTGCACGAATCCCGAAAGCTTGTCGAAGACCAGCTGCGGCCGATGCTCCGGCACGATGGGTGCGTTGGGCCCGCTGTATGAGAACCGAGCACGGGGCATCTTGCCGGTTGAGGCCTGGTTCACTTGAACTCCGGTGTACATTGACTTGATTGGGCTCGACTGCCCGATGTGATTGGCGACCTCCTGGTCGAAGCTGATGCTGTCAGAGTAGCCGACGCCGTCGAACTGACTGCCGACCTCGTCTGCGCAGGTCAGCAGGTGCGCGCCCGCGCGGGTGTGATGCTGCCCCCGACCTTTCGCAGTGGGTAAGCCCATCCCGCCGAGCATGATCATGCGGTCTTTGAAGGGTGCGAGCGGGGTTAAGCAAGACTTGATTTCGTAGTTCGGACCAACGGTGTCGGGAAACCAGGAGGGCCAGTGCACCCCGTTGCAGTGGATGAATATGAACAGGCGCTTCGCGTGGGCGTCTGCCTGAGCTGACGCGGGACGCTGGAAGATGTCCATCAACGGGAGCCCCAGGGAGACCCCCATAGCGCCTTTGAGCAGCGCTCGGCGGTTCAAGTTCCTGAATGCGTGTGAGTGGATGCGCTTCATAGGCCTGTCTTTCTAACGAAACGGAATGAATCTACCTGCGTCAGACCGATGAGCAGCTGCCGGACGTCGCCGCTGCTTGCGGCGAGTCGCTCTTGGGTACTTCGAACGGAACACCTGTCATGGCTGCCCGGTTGTCGCCCATTGGCGTACTGAAACCAGTGCGCAGCGAGGCAGTCGCTGAGGGTTCGACTCGTCGCCAGTCGCTGGGAAAACTCGATGGCTCCATTGGCCGGGCCGTCGACATCCGCCTTGGCGGTATTGACGACGGTTGAGGCATTGATCGGCTGCCCGTTTTCTTCGGTCCGCCAGCTTCCGGTGCGGTCGTAGTTCTCGAACAAGAAGCCCACCGGATCCATGAAGCCGTGGCAGCTCGCGGCGCAGGGGTTCGTCGCGTGCCGCTCAAAGTGTTGACGCGTGGTTTCGGTGGGTTGACGCGGTAACATGTCGTTGGCCGTTAGCTGAGGCGGCGGCGGCAGATGGGTACAGAGCGCCTGCTTGAGCACGAAGTCGCCGCGGGAGGCGGGGTTCGCGTGAGTTCCCAGAAACAAGACGCGGGTGAAGAGCCCGGAGCGCTCGCCCGCCGGTAAATCGACCAATTGAGGACCTCCGGCGAGGTTGAGGCCGTAGAGTTTGCCGAGATCCGCATCGACCCACGCCTTCGTAGAGGTGAACAAGTCTTGGATGCGTCCGCCTTGGGCCGAATACCAGTCTTGAATAAAGTGCTCAACTTCAGCTTTAGCGGCATCTCTGGCGGTGTCGGGGACCCCTTCGGGGAGCTCTAGTGTCCCGGCGCTACGCAGACCGAACCATTGCGCGTGGAAGTCCATTATGGTCGCCGTCGCGCGTTCGTCCTTAAGCATCAATTCAGCGCGCGTAGCGAGTCCTTCGGGGGTGGCCAGCTCGCCCGCCTCGGCGGCGGCTAGCAACCCCTCATCTGGAGGTTCGTTCCAGAGGAGGATCGCCAGGCGGGACGCGAGCTCGTGACCCGTGAGCGCGTAGAGGCCGTTGGCCTGCCGAACACCTCGCTCAACCAAGAACAGGAAATTCGGCGACATGAGCATCGCGGTGAGCGTGAGCTCGAAAGCCCGTTCGGCCGTGTCCGTGGCCCGGTTTTGCTCGTAGAAAGCCAAATATTTCTGCTGCTCCGGCTCGGTCAGTGGTCTCCGAAAGAGGCGCTTCGCCAAAGTCGGTACCGCGCTCATTACGCAGGTGTCGAGGGGCGCGCCGCCGCAGCTCATGACGGTGTTCGCGTTAAGCGCTGCCTTCGCCGCGACCGCGCGCGCTGCGATCTCCCAACGCTCAGACATGTCGGGCCCCACGAACTGGGCGCTGCTTTGGTTGTCGTAGCCGCCTTCTAGCGACGCTGCTGGGAAGTTGTCAGCGGGTGAAGACGTGTCGCCGAAGAGGCTCTCAACAGCGCGATTGTACTGGTGGTGAGTTAAACGTCGCACCAAGCTTGGCTCAACGAAATGCTCACCGGTGTCGGGGCAGTCGGCCGCTGGAGGGGGCGGCATAGAAACGTCGGGGGCCACTGGAAGCCCATCGGGGCCTATCGGGTTCGCCGTCGGCGCCGCTACCGGGGGAGCTGCCAGGCCTGGTTCGCCCGAGGGTGGATGTTGGCCCCCATCGGTGACGCCGCCACTACACGCCGCGACCAGGGCTACGAGGAGGCAACCCTGGGCTGCATAACCAAGCTTCGGAGACCTGAACGTTGCTAGAGACATGGAACTATTGACGACCGGCTGCGTCGCACCCCGTCAAACTGCCCTCGAGTTCGTACGAATGCGGAACTTTGCCTGTACGTGCTCAGTTAGGTGCGCAGCGCTGCAGCGCACTGCAGTCTCTGGCAGGTGCGCTGCAGCGCTGCGCTGTTGTCCCCAATTGGTGCGCTCGAGTGGAGCGCAGACCTGGTCCGGAACTCGCGGCACGGTGCGTGCGGGAAGCGGGCTCAGCGACGGTGCGCTCAACGACCCAATAACCACCATTCATGACCCAGTCGGACCTGCAGTCGGCGTCGTGCAGAGACCGTGCTGGTTAGAACAAAATGTCGGTCATCAAGGTGGGCGCGTGTTTGAACAACGCGTGGCGGGTGTCGATGCCGGAGGAGATGCCGTAGGGGCGAAGCAGCGTGTCGTAGAAGTCGATCACGTTGGCGGGGCTTTGGATGAGGCCGCGCTTGAAGTGACCGCCTCCACCGGCGATCGCGTGGAACACGTCCGTCGGGTTGTGGTTATCGCCGTATTCCGTGCCGATGACGACCAGCGTGTTGTCGAGCACGGTCTTACCATTCTCCTCGACGAACAGCGAATCATCAAAGGCGCGGAGGGCGCTCGCGAGACCAGTCATGCAGTAGTGCTGGTACTGGGCCACTGCATCGAGCCGTCCCTTGTGGAAAATCTCGTTGTGAATCGAGTCAGTCGCGGTCTCTTGATCGAAGTCGATAGTTCCGAGCTCGCCTGCGTTGTGCTGCCCCGTGAACTGCAAATTGCCGCCCTTACATGTGAAGAGGAGGCTGCCGAAGCGGAACTGATCGCAGCGTAGCCCGAGGGCGAAGAGCTCCGCTTGAAGCTCAAATGCTTTGAGGAAATAGAGATGGTCCAGAGGAGCTGAGTGAGGTCTAAACACCCCCTCGGGCTGGGGGGTCAGCGGCTCCTGCTGCTCATAGGGGAGTCCTTCGGGATCGGCTGGAGCGCTCAGCCCTTGGCACAACGGGGCGCCTAGGCCTGGCAACGCTGCCTCCGTAGGGACCAAGCGCTTTTCGATGTTGCGGATCCCATCCAGGTGCACCTGGAGTTTCTCTTTGCTCGCTGAACCCAAGTAGGAACGAGCCCCAACCGCGAACTCGTAGTCCACCTTGACGGTGTCCAAGATGCTGCGTCGTACGCTCAGCGCAGCATCGGGCATGAGGCCCCAATTGATGCCCGCCGCACTCACAGACGCGCCGCGGCCATCCTCCCCGAAAAGCGTGGTGAACAAACGGGATGGGCGGCGCTCTGGAGCTGGGCCAGGGCTGCCGTCGTAGTTCCAGTGACACACGTAGCGAGAGGGCGCGCGATAGGTGAACCAGAGCCCTGCGGAGGCAGACGAGATGCGGGTGGGCGAACCCCCAGGGTGAAGCTCTTTGAGCATGATCTGCTCAATCGAGGGCCCTGCCGCCGTGTATTGGTTCTTCTGGGGCTCCCCGACGAACAGCACGTCGCCCGTCTTGAAGTGGGTCGTCCCTGAGCCGTACTGATGCGCTTGACTCATGTCCAAGCGGGATAGGAACGTCAACTTCTCCGCGAAGGGCGCGAAAGGTGCGAGCGGTCCCTCAAAGCCCAGCTCAGTTTGTTCGCGTGGGATCCCCAGACCAAAGCTCAACGTGATGAGCCGGCTCGGAACAAGGGAGGCAGCGGCCCAGGAACGCCCAGCGCGCATCTCTTCGAGGAAAGGCAGGGCGACTGCGACGCTACCTGCGCCTCGGAGAAAGCTACGACGATTGAGAGTTCTTCTCACTGGCTCGGTTCCTCAGGTGACCCGACCTGGGTCGCGCGAAACAGCTCGCTCATCACAATTGCTTCCGACAAAGCGGGCAGCGTCATGGGCCCACTAAGCCCGCCTCGAAGTGCAATGGACCACTCCTTTTCAGCAGCGGTCGCTGCGCGCGCGGTTGCGTACGCTAGGAAATGCTCGGCCATGCATGCCTGAACGACCTCCGACTGGCTGAGCGCGAGCATGAATTCGCTCATTCCCTGGTAACGCAGGCGTTCACCCTCTGGAGCACCCAAATCGTCAGTGAGCCAGCCATCAATTCGGATTTCCTGTCCCCGCGCGTCGACCTTTCCGAGGAGGCGTCCCGCGGCATCGAAGCGTTCGAACCCGTAGGCCAAGGGCTCGAACTGCGAGTGACAGCCCCAGCACACCGAGTTGCCTTCGCCTCCATCATCGGTGGCCTTCGCCATCCGCTGCCTCTCTTCGGAGCGTTCTCGCTCACTTTGTTCTTGGAATTCTTCGGCGAAGCTCCGGATGGTCGCGCTCAGGTTATCGGGAACTGCGAGCGGTTGGCGGCACATCAGCTTGACCATTAGGTGGATTCCGCGGGTGACGATCGAGCCCGTCCGCGCGTCGCCAAAACCCGCGATGAATCCCGGGTGACTGAGCCAGCCGACTCGCTCAGGTAGGCGGGACACGTCGTAGCTGCGGAGGCCGTCCTGAACCTGGGGTACGCCAACCAGCTGAGCGACGGAGGGAGACAGTGACATTTGTGTCGAAGTGAACAGCTCGGCGATGGGCGCGCGATGTGCTATGAGGTGCAGCTCAACGGTGGCGACCAGCGATTCGAGCAACTCCCGTCGGACCTCATCGGTCAGGCCGTCGAACGCGGCTCGCTCGGTCTCAGCAAAGTCAGCGACGAACTGTCGAACAAGGCGTCCAGCCTTGGGGTCAAGCAGCAGGCGCGCAAGCTGCGCGCGAAGTACGTCGAGGTGTTTCTTGTCTCCGCTCAGGTCGCCTCGAGTGGCGAGCTCAAGGAGCTCCGTGTCTGGCGCTGAGTCCCAGATGAAGAACGCCAGTCGTGTGGCCAGCTCG
>JBDKJZ010000294.1:0-7188 GCA_039796375.1 Pseudomonadota bacterium | reverse complement strand
TAGCGTCTCGCACAGGGAGCCCAGCCCGCCGGAGGTATTGAAGGCTTCGTAACGAACCCCATCGAGGCTGAAGTGTTCAAGCCCTTCCAGCGGTAGCACCATGCGTCGCTGACCCGCGTGAATCGCTTCGCACGGGTTACAGTATTCGTTGATCAGGCCGTCGGTTGACCAGGTAAGGTTGTACTTGAGAGCATTCGACGGAAACAACGGTAACGCGCCGACGCGCATGAACACCTTGTCCAGCGTGTCCATGGATTGAGTCAGGTGGTGGGCGGCAATCGAGACAAAGCCCGGCGCCAGCCCGCATTGGGGAACAAAGACCTGTCCGGGTTTTGCGCTCTTGGCTACGTCACGGACACGAGCGGTCGTATTGACGTCCTCAGTGAGATCGAAGTAGTGAAGCCCGGCGGCGCGGGCTGCCTCAGCGACGTCGGGGTTAAACCGATAGCTCAGGGCTGAGATAACCGCGTCCATCCCCCGCATCGCTTCGGCTAGCTGGGCCGGTGAGGCAGCGTCAATCGTTTGGGTCAAGATCGCGTCGCTGGGTCCGGTCATTGCCTTTAGGCGCTCAAGACAGGCGGTGTCTCGGTCCGCCACGCGCACGTGGTAGTCCCCAGTGCCCGCCAAGAATTTGGCGATCATTCGGCCAATCTTGCCGCTTCCCAAGATCAGTACGTTCCACGGCCGATCGGGCGAGTCGTTGGTGTGGTTACTCATCTGACCAGCTAGCTTAGCTCAGCCACAGTTTGTCGGCCGTCTCCCTAAGAGCTAATATTTGATCCAACCGTGATGAGCCCACAGGAGTCCTTTCAATTCGCGCCCTGTCCCGAAGCCGCCCAGTGGGTTCGGACTCAAATCGAGCAGTTCCTGACCCAGTGTGGTCCGGCAAGACACCTGAAGGAGCGACTGCTTCAAGAGACGGGAACGCGTCTAATGGACTGGGTTCAAAGGATCGGCGTCCCCGATTCCGCGGAAGCCATGCTACCCCAGTTAGGGTTCTTTCCTTGGGGACCCGGCGGCCCTGCGACGAGACTGTTCCATCACAGTCAGGGGCTATTCCCAGTTGTGGAGCTCGGAACACCGGGGATCCAGTTGAGCCTGCGAGTGGATTCAGTAGCCGCTTTCTGCGAGCGGCACACAATCGCGGGTCCAGCGTGCGATCTGGGCACGCTGAAGAAAGCCCGCGTTTACACAGGCTCTGACGGCGCTGAGCTCTGGGTCGTACAGAGCGCGCGTGGACGCTTCTATGCCGCCGACGCTGAGGTCGAGCTTGAACCGGGTGCGCTTGTGCTTGGGAGTCTTGAGCAGCGCAAGCGGGACCATGGGGTTCCAGAGGAATCCTTTGAACACGCTCGGGCGTTAATCCAAAGCGCCCAAGCGCGCATCGGACCACTGGCGACAAGCGAGCTGTTTTTCGCGGCCGAGCGCAGCTATTGGGAGAGGCGCAACGCGGCGGCCCGCTTGCAAAAGTCGCGGCAAGACGCGCTAGGCCTTGGTTGGGGTAATCATGATCACCACACGTATCGATCGAGTCGTGAGCACTTCGCTAGCCTGATCCGCACGCTTGAGCTGCTGGGGCTGCGCTGCCGAGAGCGCTTTTATGCAGGGACGGAGGCCGGCTGGGGAGCACAGGTCCTTGCGCACCCAGAGACGGGGCTGATGATATTCGCCGATGTCGACTTGGAGCCCCACGAGGTCTCCCTTGACTTCGCTCATGACGGGCTGGGCACCAAGCAAGAGCTGGGCACAGTGGGTCTATGGTGCAAGCTCCACGGAGAGGCGTTCTTGGAAGCGGGCATGCACCACCTGGAGGCGCAGTTCGATTTCGAAGAGGCTTGTCGACAGTTGCACCCGAGCGTGGGTGTCATGCCTCCGTTTACTTCTTTTAACTACTTGAAGCAGTGCTTCACTCGTGCGGAAATGTGGACGGTGTCGGAAGAGCGACTACAGGCAGCCCTAACCCACCAATGGATCCAGCCCCATCAAGCGGAGACCTTCCGAATAAACGGTGCGTTCGGCTCCCACCTGGAGATTCTGGAGCGTAATGAAGGCTACGCCGGCTTCAACCAGACGGGGATCAGCGAAATAATCGCCCGAACCGATCCGCGTCGTGGCGGCGCTGGAGGAAGCAGCCTGTGACTGCGCCTATTCGGAGCACCGCCGGAGGTTCTAGTCGAGTAGCGGGGCTAACCACCTCGGGGTACATCTCACGCAACCAGCCAGCACCCGTTGAAAATAATTTCCGGCAAAGCCTTGCGTATTCCCCATAACTCATCATTATCGGGGGGCTGCTTGGGGGCAGTCGACCGAGGTTCACGCCAGAGGCCAGCCGAGTTTATTTGGATGGTGTGGGTGATTCTCGGTTGGAGGTGGCTTGCATCCGAACGATCTGACGAGCATGAGTTTCGAATCGGTCCGAAAACTTGAGCGCAGCCTACCGGGCACCCCCCGGGCTGCCAACGACGGGGGGGGCCGCGCGGAACTGCTCCGCGCGTGGGACTTGTTGTTTGAGGATCCGACGCACCGTGCGGCGCTGGTGATCGCGGACAAGGGTGTCTATTGGCCGTCGTGGCTCAGCGCTGAGTTGGCGGGGATACAGACGTCCCTGGTCATCGTCCAGTCCAGTGAAGAAGCGGATGAGCAGCTGCTTGAACGGATCGAGCGGAGGACTCGCGTTCACGCGGTCGCTCTGCATGAGATTGTCTGGCTGCGCGCCGAGGGGACTGACGACACTTCCTGGGCGCTGAAACTCGTGGCAGCAATCGCCGATTGGCTCGCCCCTGACTACCGCGTGCGCGTGACTCACGGCAGAGAGAGCGGCTGCCAAGGTCTGAGGCTCAGCGCGGAGCTCGAGTCCGGCGTCACCAGCGCGACCCCAGTGCCGCCTGATCCCAGAGTTGGGGTATTCGGCTCGAAGCGTGTGAACGGCCCTACGCGACCCGGTCGGTGAAAGCGGTGGAACGCGGCACCGGCCAAGCGCCGGTGTTCCTAGCTAGACGTGCAGCGCCGGCGCGCTATACACCGCGGAGTGCGGCGGTCTTTTGTCCAGTTGAGCGCGTGGTTGTTGCTCTTATTCACCAGCGTGGCTTGTTCCGACGATGAACCGGAGCGGATCTGCGAGGGGCGTGTCTATCGGCTCTGCGACGTTCGCGAGGCGAGCTGTCACAGGCAGGTGTTCGACTCGATGCGGTGCCTCCGTGGCGACAGTGCGGATGTGCCGATGCCTGCCGTGGCTGTGCTCAGCCAGCGAGAAGTTCAGGAGCTATTCCTAGAGGAGCAAGGCGAGTTCGAGTTGACGGATGAGGTGCGCCACGTGCAAGCGGCGCTCTCGCTGCTTGGGCTGGTTGAACCCGTGGAGCTCACCCCTGAGTCCCAGGTGCAAGTCAGCACAGAAGGGCTCTTGGGGTTCTACTCGGCGTCGGCGAACGCCTTGGTGGTCATTGACGCCGATGACTTCGACTATCGAGGCGTTGAGGCCAACGGGACCTTGGGTCACGAGTTCTTGCATGCGCTTCAACATGCGGATTTCGACCTGGAGAAGTACCGCAAGCGTATCGATGAGAGCTACGATGCCGAACTCGCTGCGACGACACTGCTTGAGGGGGAAGCGACGTTCTTTGGGCGCTTCCTTGAGACTGAGCTTGAGGGCATTGACCACGAGCGAGTCGATTGGCCCGCTTTCTACGACGAATTGACGGATGCGGCGGACGAGTACGTCAAAGATGAACCCGCTCCCGAGACGACTGCGTTTCAGGTTTTCCCCTATACCTACGGTCCCCATACGTCTATCGATCTCTGGCGGAAAGCCGGATTGGCGGGTCTCGCGAAGGCGAGGGAGGAACGAACCCCGACCACGCTCGCTCACCTTGGGCGCCGCCACCAAGTCTCGCTGGTGAGAATCTCAGCACCGGAGGCAGTTGAAGCGCTCACCCCCGCAGGCTTCGAGTTGTTCGGCGTCGAGAAAATGGGGTCGTGGATAGTGCACGGGTTCGTAAGTCATGCACTGGGCGAAGAGGCGACCCCACGGCTGGCGCTGGAGTGGCGCGGAGACAGCTTAAGCGTTTTCGGTTCGGACGAGGCCAGCGCCCTGATCTGGGAGATAGAGTGGGAGACCGAGGCGACGGCGAGAGTGATCGCTGAGGCGGTCAGCGCGCGTCGCGCGCCGGGTCCTGGCCTGTGGGGGGCCTACCCGCGCGGAACCTCGACGTTCATCTATGGGGTAAGCCGTGGAACTGAGCAGCTCCTGGCGGTTGAGGCGGCGAGCCGCGGTGAGGTATCGGCCCCGACGGCAGGCGGTGGTGATCCGCCGGATGCGGGTACTGGCCCTAACGCACGCTACGATCGGGAAGCCGGGCATCACGCCCTGAGCACGTTCTTGAAGGGCCGAGTGCACTCCTGCATTCGCGACTGACACTTGAACCTAGGGAGCCACAACCCGCCTCCCCAAGTAGCCCCGACTGCGATCAGCGCCACCGTCGCCAGGCCGTGACCCAGCAACAGATGCCAGCCAACAGACCACCCATCGCCTAAACAGTCAGCGGCCCGGGGACGGCCGGTTTCGGCCGGGGCTCCCCCATGCATCACTCGCCGCCAGCTCTAGAGTAGCGACTTGAGATCGAGCATTTCCTCGACGTCGGGCATCAACACCAGTTCAACACGCCGATTGGCTTGCCGCCCCTCGTCGGTGCCGTTGTCAAACACTGGGTCGGTCTCGCCGTACCCCGCTGCGTGGAGGCGACGGGGATCCAGGCCGCCCCCCGGGTCCTCTGCTGCGTCCAGTGGCGCGACCATGTAGACCAAGACTTCGCGCCCGCGCATCGCCGAGAGACCCCAGTTGTCCTTGAACTGGGTGTTGTGACGGAGCGGCTTGTTGTCTGTGTGCCCCGCGACCTGGAAGTAACGCTTGCTCAGCTGCGCGTCCGTACGAACGACTTCACAGACCGCCGCGAGGACCTGCTTGCCCTCGTCTTTCAAGTCATCTCGGCCGCTGGCGAAGAGCACGTCACCGGGAAGAGATATCACCATCCGATTGTGGCGAATTTGCACTTTCAAGCCCAGGTTCGTCAGCTTCTCAAGCTTCTTGCGAAGCACGTCGAAACGCTGCTTGATCCGTTCCAGCTGCTCAGCTCGGAGCTTGTATTCGGCGAGCGCTTGTTTGGTCTGATCCAGGTCCGCCGCTAGCCGGTCTTTCTCAGTGCCTTCTTGCTCAAGCCGCTGAGCGAGCTGGTCAACGTTAACCCCCAGCTTCTGAAGCTCAGCCATCAGGTTGGCCACGCGCGCCTTAGTCTGCGCAAGCTCCTCGGCTGTGGCTCCGTGCGCTGACTTTTCGTTGGCGTGCTGACTCTCCAAGTCAGCGTACTTAGAGAGCTGCGCTTTCCACTCGTCTTCCGAATAGCCGCAGGCGCTAGCCAGCACGCTCAGGCCCACTAGGCCAAGGGTGGCCAGCCGTAGGCGGGAGGCCCGACGAACTGGAGAGAAAAGCGAAGGTGTTTTGAGTCCCTGGTTCATTACTTCAACAGCGGATGTTCCCACCCGAGGCTCCTCACAAGTGTCGCAGGACCGAGAGCCTCTCACGGTCTCTCGAAAAACTCAACCGGGCCGAGCAGCGGCTTTCAGCGTTTCAGTACTCGCCTTCAGGCCTGAGCGTCGAGCAGCCAGCCCCGCCTGTGAAGCGTCGCGACTAGCGCTCGACCTAGGTGTTCCAGGTCTGTCGCAGCCACAGGCTTTTCAGCCGAGGTCAAGACTTCACCTTCCAGCACGGCCTGGCTGCCAGTCAGGTTGAGCGTCAGCACACGACCCGATACGCGCTCAGATAGAGCAGCGAGCGCAGGTGGCTCTGGCGTTTCGGTCAGGAGCACGATTAGCCCGGCCCGTGCCATTCGCGCGGCGGCCTGGAGGTTCGCATCCTGACCGTCGGAACCGCCGCTAACCACGGCAGCGACCCGATGTGCGTCGAACAGGCTGCGCTCAGCGGCATACGCCGCCTCCGCGTCGCCTTGGACAACGATGCATCCGCCCCGCTGACCCAAGCGCTCTGCGCGCTCGTGCTGACTGACCTGGCTGCCTGCGGGTTCGTGTTCATCCTTAACACCTAGCGACGTCGACTGCGCGCCCGCCGGACCGATGATCATGCCCGCGGCGACGGTATTGTTGGAAATCGAATCGATCAGGATGAATGCACCGGTGCTGCGACTCTTGGTGTAGGCGTCGAACTGAACCGGGCGGTGGCAGTTGAGCCGCAGCTTGCCGATGTCATTGAGCGCCAAGGTCTCAGCGCCATGGCTCTGGAGCGTCTCAAGGTCGAGCACCGACTGTACGCTCTCGATGTTGGCTCGAACCATCTGCGTCGAGTGCTTCAGCAGGTACGACTTGTTTGGGTCCAGCGCCTTTTCACTCAGCCAGACGATGTCTGCGTCGAAACGCTGCGCCGAATGCGGAGGGTTATCCGGGTGGACCAGCATGTCGCCGCGACTGATGTCAATTTCGTCCGCGAGGCGAATCGTAATCGCTTGAGGGGGAAACGCGCTATTCAACTCGCCGTCGAAGGTGTCGATGGCGATGACGGTTGAGGTCTTGCGCGAGGGCAGGACCATCACCTGGTCACCCTTCTTCACGACACCCGCGGCGACCTCACCTGAGAACCCGCGGTAGTCGAGGTTCGGGCGCAGGACGTACTGCACCGGAAAACGAAAATCCCGCAGGTTGCGGTCCGAAGCGACAGGCACCGTCTCTAAATACTGGAGCAGGGTGCCGCCCGTGTACCACTGCGTCTTCTCGCTGGGGTGCACAACGTTGTCGCCGAGCTTCGCGCTGATCGGGACGAACTTCACGTCTTTGAAAGAGAGCGCCTTGGCGAACTTACGAAAATCCGCGACAATCTCGTCGAAGACCTCTCGGTCGTAGTTTCGCAGGTCCATCTTGTTTACTGCGACAAGCAAGTGAGGAATGCCGAGCAGTGAAGCGATATACGCGTGCCGGCGCGACTGCTGGATGACGCCGAGGCGCGCGTCGATCAAAATGATGCCCACGTTGGCCGTCGAAGCACCCGTGGCCATGTTGCGGGTGTACTGGATGTGGCCGGGGGTGTCCGCGATGATGAACTTGCGGTTTTCAGTGGAGAAATAGCGATAAGCGACATCGATCGTGATGCCCTGTTCACGCTCAGCCTTGAGGCCGTCGGTGAATAGG
>JBDKJZ010000293.1:0-7228 GCA_039796375.1 Pseudomonadota bacterium | reverse complement strand
TGGCGTTTCCTTGACCTCATCGCCGTCGGTATCGACCACTTGACGTCCGCGCTGCCCCGCAAAGGAGCGTACCTTTTCTGAAGCCTGTTCTAACCCAAGCACCGCGCGCAGCCCGGCGCGTGAGACGCGCTGCGCCGCGCGTTTGAGTTCGGCGCCAAAGAAGAATGACAAGAAAGTGAGCAGCGTCGGAAGCGCAAACCTCATCAACACCGCAGTCGCGACGCGGGCCAGCATGAGGCCGACCATCACTATCAGAAATACGCCTGGGGTAAAGTTCCGCCGCGCTCCGTCCTTCGGGGCGGGCGGTGGTGCCGCGGGGGGCTGGGCTTCCCCACGATATCCGTGGTTTCTTAGGCGTTCAGCCAGCGTGAGCCGCGCGCGAGCATCTGGATCCGGGTCTAGCGCCTCGATCAGGAGCGCGCGGAGCGGGGGCTCCACTTCGTTGCCCAAGCAAGCCGCGACGTCGATGCCAAGCCCCTTGTGGGGCAACTGGTCTGGGTCAGTTCCGGTCAACATCGCCAGCGCCGTCGCAGCCACTGAGTATAAGTCCGACGCTGGCATCGCTCGACCCTGGAACTGCTCAGGCGCCATGTAGCCATAAGTTCCGACGACCGTGCTGCCCCCTTCGGGCTTGAAGGCCTGGGCTACGCTGCCGAAGTCGACCAACGCGTAGCGTCCGTCAGTGCGCTGGATCACGTTGGCCGGCTTGATGTCGCGGTGAATGACGGGTGGCGCTCGACCATGCAGGTAGCTCAAGGTGGTTGCCGCATCGTTCAGGAAATTGACGACATCCGCTTGACCCAACTTTCGCTCAGCGCTGAGCTGCTTCAAGGTCCGACCTTCCACACGATCCATCGCGAGAAACAGCGCGCCTCGCTCCTCGAAGTGGGTCAAGTACTTCGGCAAAAGCGGATGCTGGAGTCCCGCTAGAACGGACGCCTCGCGCTCCGCGAGTTCTACGTCTTTCCAGCTCGCGGCCCCGCGCACCCAGAAACACTTGAGGGCCACCACGATCCCGGTGGTCTTATCTATGGCTTCGTAAGTGCGCCCTTGCCCTCCGACCCCCAGAGTCCCGACTACAGCGAAACGACCGCCTCCGACGGTATCGCCGATGGACAGTTCCCCAACTTGAAAGGTCGGCACGCTCGAACTATGGGGCCTAGCGGACAGGTGTAAACCGGACGACCCAAGTTTCGGTCGGAAGCGCAGGCCCGACCCAGAAAGCACTGGTTCCGGGCGCGACGTCAGGCAAAGCTAGCCAAGTGCCTGAGTCCGAAGTCCCCGACCCTCCCTTAGGCCCCGATCCCCGCGCAGCACAGCCCAAGAAGTACTACCAGTACGAGGCATCTGATGGCCGGGTGCACCTGGTGGATTCAGTAGACAAACTCCCACCGGAAGCGCGATCGAAGGCTGCCCCGGTAGAACTCCCCGCCCACTCACCTTTAAGCGCCGGACCCGGCGCGAACCCGGTCGACCCGAGCGCTACGACGGCCACGGTCGGTGATTCAGTCGCTGGTGCCCTCAAGACTATCGATGCCACCTCGTTCGCGCTGGGGTTCGGAGTCGCCGCGATCGTACTGACGCTGCTCTACAAGCTCACCGAAGGTTCACGCTTCATCCCTAAGCTCGTACTAGGTCTTGCTGCGGTCGCACTGATGACCTCGCTCTACTTGGGGTACTTGCGCCGCACCACGGGGCAAAGCGACACGCCGCTCGCCGGTCCAGCGGAACTCGTTAACGACGCGCGCAAAGCCGTGAAGACAATGGAAGATCGCCAAGCCGAGCAACAACGACTGCTGGACGAGATCGTGCGCGAAGCCCATTGACCACGCAGTCCATCGCTCAGTTTGCAGCCTAGGAGCCACCATGTTTGAATCCGCAGAACTCGGCCACAAGATCAGCAAGACTCGGTTCAAGCGCGAGTCCCCAGCGTTGAGGGAAGCCTTACTGGACGCACAGTACGACCTCAAACAAGCCGCTGCGTTTCCCGTTGTCATTCTCATCAATGGTGTCGACGGCGCCGGCAAAGGAGAGACAGTCAACCTCTTGAACGCCTGGATGGACCCACGCCTCATTCAGACCCACAGCTTTGGCCCCCCTTCCGAAGAAGAGCGAGAGCGCCCGCCAATGTGGCGCTTCTGGCGCACGCTCCCCCCGAAAGGGCGTGTCGGCGTCCTCTTCGGTTCTTGGTACACCGAGCCTATCCTCCGTCGAGTCAGCGGCAATGGCAAACAGCCCGAGCTGGACAAGAACATCTCAGAAATTTTGCACTTCGAACGCATGCTAGTGCGTGAAGGCGCGCTGCTGTTCAAGTTTTGGTTTCACTTGTCCAAAGCGCAACAGCGGAGCCGCCTCACCGAGCTAGAGAAGGACCCGGCGACGCGTTGGCGTGTGACGGAGACCGACTGGGAGCACTACAAACACTACGACAAGTTTCGACGAGTTTCCCAACACACTCTGCGCGAGACGAGCGTCGGGGACGCTCCTTGGATAGTGGTTGAAGGAAAAGACCCCGAGTACCGAAGCCTAACGGTAGCCAAAGCCCTGCTTGCTGGGATGCGATCAAGGCTGGATCACGAGCCAGCCGATTCAGTAGCCGCCCTCAGCGAAACGCCGCCGTTGTTGGCGCCAATTGACGGCGTGCGCGTGCTTGATTGTCTAGATCTGAGCCAGAGCATTTCCAAGGACACCTATGAGAAAGCGCTTGAGGAGTGGCAGGGAAAGCTGAACTTGCTGACGCGCCAAGCAAAATTTAAGAAGAAGCGCTCGGTCGTAGCCGTGTTCGAGGGAAACGACGCCGCCGGCAAAGGTGGAAGCATTCGACGAATCACAGCGGCGCTAGATGCCCGCCAGTACCAGGTGATTCCGGTCGCTGCACCCACCGAAGAGGAGCGCGCACAACCCTACCTATGGAGGTTTTGGCGACATGTGCCGCGCAAGGGCCACTTCGCGCTGTTCGATCGCTCCTGGTATGGCCGTGTCTTGGTGGAACGCGTGGAGCGCTTTTGCAGCCAGGCCGACTGGATGCGCGCCTACAGTGAGATCAACGACTTCGAAGAGCAGTTGGCGGAGAGCTCTGTGGTGGTGGTGAAGTTTTGGCTCTCGGTCAGCGAGGATGAGCAGCTGAAGCGATTCGAAGAGCGACAAAAGACGAGCTTCAAGCGCTTCAAGATCACAGAAGACGACTGGCGCAATCGGAAGAATTGGGAAGCCTACTCGCAAGCCGTTCACGACATGGTGGAGCGGACCAGCACGGAGCACGCTCCGTGGACGCTGGTTGAAGCGAACGACAAGAACCACGCGCGCCTGAAGATTCTGCGCACACTGACCGAAGCGATCGAAGCCTCTCTGTGAGGCAGGCGGCTCCGCGAAGGGCGACCGCTTCGGAAACCATACGGGAGCCTAGCTTTGGCGTTTTTCGTAGACTGCGTCCCGAGAATGAGAACGCTGGGCTCCGACGGGATCCAGTTCCAAGAACCCTTCACCGAAGGGGTGCTTGCTTTGCGATCTCGTTGTGGTCGCGACGGATTTGTAGGACGGTGATCGGCAATGACGACTCTGACGCCGCTCGTTCCTCGTCTGTTCAGCTTCGTCGGTGGACATGCCGGTCCGTGGGTCGTCGTCGACGTGCGGAATATCGCGGGAGAACCATTACCCATGACCCCGCGGCCTGCGGAGCCGCCCTTGGCCGCGTCCTGGGTGCTTCGCGGGATCACCAGCAGTGAGCGCTACGTTGAACGTGTGGAGAAGGTCGCCCTGGTCCAAAAGCAGGAGGGCCTCGGACGGCAATCGTCCACGTGCGCGGCCTTCATTCCAATTCGCAAGAGCGCGGCCTGGTGGGCGCTTGCTCAAGACGAGCGCCGGGAGATCTTCGAAGCCCAATCGCGACATATAGCCATTGGCATGAAGTACCTACCTGCCATAGCCAGGCGGCTGCACCACTGCCGCGACCTCGGCCCCGAGGAGCCGTTCGACTTTCTCACCTGGTTTGAGTACGCCCCGTCCGACGCGGCGGCATTTGACGAGCTGTTGCGGGCGCTTCGCGCCTCCCCGGAGTGGGCGTATGTCGACCGCGAGGTCGAACTTCGCCTGACACTTTGAAGCGGGCCGATTTCGCTCCTTAGCCCCAGCACCCGGAGACTTGGGCCCAGACACACGCTAGAAATAGGACTAGGCTCGGCCCATGCAACGCATCCAGCAAAAGGCTCGCGGCGCTCGCCCTGCGGGAGACTTTCAAGCTCGGCTTGGAAGCACACCCGCAAACATCACGGCCTTTGCCTATTCGGGGACGGAGCTGCTCGAATGCGCGCTCGATGACGTGGAGGAGATTCCCGACCTGCTGAAGCAATGGCCAGTGGTGTGGCTCAACCTGGACGGCCCCGGTGACATCCGAACCCTGGAATTTTTTCGCGACCAGCTGGGCCTTCACCCGCTGGCCCTCGAGGACGTTGTCAACGAAGGCCAGCGCCCCAAGGTTGAAGCTTATGACGACCATCTATTCGTAGTGATGGGCATGTTACAACAGGTCACTGGAGGCCTAGTTAGTGAACAGCTTGCGCTTTTCCTCGGACGGGGTTTCCTGATCACCTTTCAGGGAGATCAGCCCGGTGATTGCCTGGAAACGCTGAGAGAAAGGCTTCGCGAGGATCGAGGGATGCTGCGGCAGAGAAAGGCTGACTACCTGGCTTATGCCCTACTGGATAGCGTCATCGATCACTATTTCCCAGTATGTGAATGGCTAGACGAGCAGCTTGAGTCCCTGGAGACCCAAATCGTCAAGCGCTTGTCAAAAGATGCACCGGAGCGGGTCCTTGCGACTAAACACCAAGTGCTACACCTGAAGCGCCTGCTACGCCCAACGCGTGACGTCGTGAGCACCCTGCAGCGGAACGACCTTCAGCTGTTCGAGGCAGAGACATTGCCGTACCTGCGAGATTGCTACGACCACGCCAATCGATTGATAGATACGGTGGAGGCACAGCGCGACTTGGCGGCTTCCCTCCTGGACCTCTATCTGTCCCTCGCTGCCGACCGCACTAACTCGGTGATGCGCTTTCTCACACTCATCTCCACCATCTTCATTCCGCTGACCTTCGTTGCGGGCGTCTACGGGATGAACTTCGATCCGGCGGTCTCGCCTTGGAACATGCCCGAACTGCGCTGGCACTACGGCTATCCGTTCGCACTGGGCCTGATGGCTGGACTGTCGATATTGCTCACCGGGTTCTTCTACCTGCGAGGCTGGCTCGAGCGACCAAAGAGGTAGTGCCTAGGATCCATCGTTTGGCATTGACGGTCGGCGCCGAGGTTGGGCCGCCGAGCACTGCCCTCAGAAGACCCGCTCGTCCACGAAGATGCGGTCCCCCGACTGAAGGGGCACGTCATCGGCCACCCCAGAACTGATGGCCTCGAAGTCAAAGGTGACCGTCCGCGTCTTTCCGCCTTTGAGTCGGCGCGTCAGGCGCACCTGGTCGCGCACCGCGATAGCGTTGAGTCCCCCAGCCTGAGAAACCGCTTGGACCAAGGTCAGGCCCGCCGTGAACGGAAATGCGCCAGGCTTCACCACTTGCCCAAGGACCGTAACCTTCTTACTGCGATACTCTTGCACCTGAACGCTGACGCTCGGGTTCGTGAGGATCTTTGCGGATATCAGTCGTTCGCGATAGAGCCGCGACACCTCCTGTGGTTCCAGGCCAGCGACTGCCAACGTCTGTATGTAGGGTAAGTCCACCGTGCCGTCCGAAGCCACTTGGTAGTCCGTGGGCAGTTCCTTTTCGCCGACGATTTCTAGTCGAAAGCTATCGCCAGGACCGAGCGTAGAGCTCTCTTCGGGGGCGCCCAGCGGAACACGCGAGCCCCTAGGCGGCGACGAACACGCCAGTGACTGTGCACCCAATACGGCCATAATCACTATCACCAATACGCGAAAGTAGGCCATCATCAACCCGAGGTGCGTCGAAGAGAAAGTCACATGAACCAGCGAGCGCCAAGGAAAGACGTGAAACGAAAGTACTTCAAGTTGTCGTTCCCTATCACCCGGTTGTCGGCTCGAATCGCCAAGTACCGATTGGATGGGCTAGCCGAGAACTCCGCGCTTCCCACCAGCGCCAACGTGTTAGTGAGCCGATACTCGGCATTGAGACGTGCGCTGGGCCGAACTTCCAGTAGTCCCTCCCCATCGGGGGTTAGCGGGGTACCGTCTGCAGCACGAGGCACAGAGTGATCCAACAGGGTTACGGAGGAACTGAGTCCGAGCGTCAACGCTCCCCCGACGGTATAGGCGAGGTCCGCGAAGATTCGGTCCATCGCGAAGAAGTTTCCAACATTGCTGGGCACTACGTCTCGCTGGTAGCCGAGGGTTACGGTGGAGGCGCCAACTTCCGGCGCAGCCAGTTGCTCTGTCGAGTTCCCAAGATACCAAGTCACCTCCGCGCGGCCTATGGGACCATCAAAGTCATCGATGTTCCCCGCGCGGTCGACCTCGTAGAACATCGCTTTCCACCCACCCATGACCAGGACCGACAAGCGCGGGCTGATCAATCCGTTTATTCCCAGCTGGCTGGACACGGGATTAGCATCGGTCTGGCGCGAGTTCGGCTGGGTGTGCCGCACAAAGGCAACACCCCCGTCGTAGAGGAGCGCAGTCTTTGGCAAGAACTTCCAGCGCCCTTGTGTCCGTGGGCCATGAACAACGCGATTTAGTCCAAACGCAGTATCATCAAAAATAGTCATTTGGGCCTGATACCCAAGCGACCATTCGAGCGCTCCCCCGCCTGGTTGAAAGCGCACCCCGAAGCTCCCCCCCACGACGTTGCGATCCGATGCAGTGGCGGTCTCCGAGGGGTTATTGTTGGGTTGCTCGACCCGCGAAAAGTTCAATCCGATGTCCGCGCCCCAAGGTCGGCCGGGGAGAATAGCCACTCGTGAATCCAGGTCGGCGCCGATCAGCGTCCGCAGGCTGACGGCCTCTTGGTAATCGCTATCTAGTGAATAGAGCTGAGTCAGCCTGGCTGCCAATTTTGAACGAAAGTCGACCTTGGGCGGACTCGCTGCCGCTCCGTCTGTTGGCTTGCGATCTGTTCCGAGGGTCTGGATCGCCAACGACGGCGTGACCCGCAGCGCCAGCGCTGGAACAATGGGCTCAGCGACGGCGTTCGCTGGGTCAACCCCCGCGCCTGCGAAGAAATTCGAGTCGTACCCGAGCTCACCCGCCAATCCCGGGTGCAAC
>JBDKJZ010000292.1:0-7229 GCA_039796375.1 Pseudomonadota bacterium | reverse complement strand
TGGTCACCAGAGCACTGCAGCAAGTTCGCCCCGTCGCACCGGAATTCTCCAGGCGGGGCGCACTTAAAGCACGTGCCGGCGAGCGGCGTCGCGCTGCAAAGACCTGCGCCGCAGACGTCAATCTCCGCGTCTACCTGGCCGTCGCTAGAGCACTTGAATAGCTTATCCCCGTCGCAGCTAAACTCGCTCGCCGGACAGACGTCACACTGTGCGCCCTCGGCGTCACAGATTTGGCCTGCGCCGCAGGTCGTGTTCGGCTCCCACATAGAACGGGTGGGGGCGCAAGACTCCAGCTGTTGACCCACACACTGGTACTCTTCCAGGTTACACACCGGTTCGTTGCAGCCTTGGTTTGCCGCGTCACACAATGCAGCAGTGAGGCAGCTCGCCATCACGGCCCAGCCGTCGGCTTGACAGGTCTCAAGCTCCTTGCCATTGCAGCGCGTGGTACCAAGCGTACAAGGATTGGAGCACTTACCTAGAAGCGCGTCGCAGCGGACAGCGGCTTGGCAGTCTTCGACCGGGTTAAATCCGCTCAGCGAGGCGTTACAGGTTTTTAGAATTCTGCCGTCGCACGCCATCTCACCGGGCGCGCAGTCAGGAGGCATGCAGCGGAGTTCGGGAGCGCTGCACAGCTCCGCGCTCGCGCAGGTACTAACCTTCTTCCAGCCGGTTCGGGTGTCGTTGCATCGCTGCAGGTCAGCGCCGTTGCAGCGATGCTCACCGATAGCACAGCGTGGCTGTTTGCAGCGCACGTTGTTGGGGTCTGAGGCGTCGCAGAGTGCGGAGTTGGTGCACTTGTCACCGTTCGTGAACCCTTGGCCGTCGGCATTACAAATGCTGATTTGACTGCCATTGCAGCGCTTTTCCCCGGGGGTGCACGCGCTCGCGTCGCAGGTCTGAGCCGCGGCGTTGCACATGCCAGCACCCAGACATTCGCGGATGGTGTCGAAACCGGTCTGGTCTGTGTTGCAGCGCTGGAGCTTGGCGCCGTTGCACACCACCTCGCCGGCGGCGCACACGGGCTCTTTGCAGCCCGGCAGTAACTCATCGCACAGCGCGGCTGAGGCGCAGTGCGTGTCCATCGTGAACCCCGTGCGGTCTGGGGCACAGCGCTGGAAAATCGCACCCATACATCGGGTCATCCCGTGTTTGCATTCGGGTGGCTTGCAGACGCCGAGTTCGGCGTCGCACAGCCCGGGCGTCTCGCACTCGACTAGCCCAGACCAGGTCGCTGGCTGCCCGCTGCAAGCCTGCAAGACGTTGCCGCTACACTGGAGCTCGCCGGCTGCGCACCCTTCTTGCGAACAGGCGCGATCTTTGGTGGAGCAGTGGGCCGCGCTGAGGCAGGTGGCGATATGTTCATACCCGTTCAGATCGGCGTTACAGCGTTCCAGATCTGTCCCATTGCACTGCAAATCGTCGGGACCGCACGTGGGGGGGGTACAGCCCGGGTCATCCCCAGCCCGACACAGCGCGGCGCTCCCGCAGACCTCAAGTGTCAACCACGAACTCCCCTCGGAGTTGCAGTACTGCAGCGCCGCCGCGTCACATTGGACGGCGCCAGGGACGCACACGGGCGGAGCGGGCGGTTCATTCATCGTCCCACCTGCGGCGGTGTTGGCAGGTTCCGGGGTGCCACCAGCGCTTGGACCAACCACAGGAGCACCGCCGGCGCCTGGCTCCAGAGGGGCCGTCGGTGCGGCAATCAAGGGCGGGTTAGACCCGGGGACATCGAAGGGATCGCCGAGCGCGGCTTCACATCCCGCCAAGCCAACTGCAACCCCCAAAAGCAACAGTCGGCTGGCGGCGTGGCAGCAGTGGGTGAGCCGTGAGGTAGTGTCGCGCATCATAGAATCCAACCTGAACTCAGGGTATCAGCGAGTGCCAATGTTAACCACACCAGATTACTTGGTGAGCACGCGTGTCAGGCGGAGTGCCCCGAAATCAGACTTGAGCTGCGTGGGATCCGGCAACGGTCGCGTCCGTCTGGACTGGAAGTGACGAACGCTACACGAGATCGGGCAGCTGCCGAGCGGCGTTGGCAGATGCCGGCCCGGACCCAGCAGGTGCCCACCCTTGGGAACTGGAAAACGTCGGGGTATTCTCAGCTCTTAGCGGCTACGCTGGACGCGTGTTCGCACGGTGAACACGCTGTCTCCACTCAGCACGCCGCCCCGCCCAAAGAGCCTGCCATGTTGCCAGTTGCTCAGCCCGAGTTCTGGGCGCTTGAGCGCAAACTGCCCATCGACCCAGCGGGTGAATCCATCTCCGACGAATGGTGCGTTGACGCTCTTGAAGAAGGCGTCGTGTTCGCCGGGGTGGGGGCTGACCAAGCAGGCAACGAACTGCGGGCTGTAGCGGTTGAACAGGTGCACGCCGTGCGCCAGATCGTCGACTAGCGTCACGCTGACTTCGGGTGACCCTTCCCATTCCCACTCGCGTCCCAGATCTGCCTCCGAAATGAGCGCAGCCTGTGGCTCGCTAACGAGGCCTGCGGCGCGCGAGATCTGGACGTCTGAAGAAAACAACGCCGCCGGGAAAGCGCTCTCGCTGCCCCGCCCGACGTGCAACTTAAACGCGGCTCCACGACGGGTCGCGGCGCGCGCCAGGCCGTCGAGCAACGCGGGCACCAAGCGGTCGGCTTGTCGTCGGGGTAGGCAGCACGTGTTGAGCGTGTTGCACACCTTGCGGTCCAGCGAGTCAAACACGGCCTGCGCAAGCTGCGCCGGCTCCGCGTCGTCGCCAGCGAACAACCAGGCCCCGCCGGTTCCGTGCAGGCTTACTGGGATCCCCGCGCTTTGGGCAAGGCTGCCGAGAGTGTCCACGGCTTCGCCGGAGCCCCGCGCGACGGCGAGGGACAGGCGCTTGTCGCTGAACATTGCCCAGCCGGCAGCGTGGGAAGCGCTGTCCACGACGCTGACCGCGCCGAGCGGGAGACCCGCCTCAGCGAGCGCTGGCTCCACCCCGAACTGCAGCATGGCCTTGGCCGTGTTCAGCGCGTCCCGGCCTATTCGAAAGACGACTGTGTTCCCTCCGCGCAGGACACCGGTCGCGTCCGCCACCACATTCGGGCGTCCCTCGAACACGAACCCCACGACGCCCAGCTCACTCCCGATCAGCTCAGCGCTCCAGCCCGCGTGCTGAACCCGCTCGATGACCCGGCCCCGTTGCGACGTTTCGTGGACCCAGCCTCGCAGCCCGTCAATCATGTTGGACCGGAGCGAGTCGGTGGCGGCGAGTCGCGTGGTTGAGCGTCCCCGCTCGTGTGCGCTTATAACGTCTTCTTCGTTGACTCGGCGGATCTTCGTCCACAGGTCGTCATCCGCTAGTCGATCCGCGAAATCCTTGAAAAAGGCCGAAATCTGCGAGTCGTTCACTCCGGACATTTGACCGAACGCGGCGTGGGCCGTCCCGACCGCGTGCTCGGCTTTCTCGCGTTCGACCAGGGGAATATGCAGCACTTGTCCGATGCTCTCTGAAGCAAACAGACTATCCCCGGGGCGGAAGTTAGTCGCGAGCTCCTCGCTGATCTCGATCACGTGTCGACCGCCGACGAGCAAGTGACTCCCCGGAGTGAGCTGGGTAAGAGGCTTGAGTACGCTCATGTCGCGCGGGTTGTGCTCGCAAGTCCCCGACTTGTAAAGTGGAAGCCGGCAACGGGCCCCGGTGGCTTGGGGGGTGGTGCACCTGGTGTCAAGCCCCACGAACTCAACTAGCCGCGGCAAGGAGGTGCCCGGCGAATCGAACCTACGCGTATCTTTTTCGTCTGACTGAATAGCTGCGGCAACCTCAGGGTCGGAAAATGGTGACGCCCAGACGTCATTCGGCGCGCTTCCAGATTGCCGTTCAGGGTCCAGGTCGCCCTGTTTCCGTGATCTGGCAGCCGTTTCATCGCGCTAGTCCTGGCTTACGTGGCGAGCCATGTCTGGCGCGCTGTTTCACCACACACCGCAGTAAGCAGAGCCGTCCTTTTTTTGGGGGACCTGCTAGGGCACGGGGAGGAGGTTCTGTTAGACTCCTCGCCACGCATGGCGCTTATCGGACTAGGCAAGAGGACTTGCGGTAGCGAGCTACGCGGCCACCGGTGGGTGTCGACGGCGTGCATCGGGTTCAAGCGACGCGCTGGGGGGTGGGGCCTGTTTCCGATTCTGATGTCGCTCGGGGTCCTTCAGGGCTGTGACGGCTCAGGCTCTGACGGCGGGGGGGAAGGACCTCCGGATGGCGCAGACGAGGTGCGCGATGTGCCGACAACGATGCCCGAGGACAAACCGCCGGTCCCGGTTGAGGTGTCGCTTGAAGACCTGGCTTGCGCGGAGCTGAACCCCGTGCCGGCCCAAGGACGCCTACTGACCCGGCTGCAGTACGAAAATAGCGTCGTCGATTTATTCCGCGGGGCCGTGGCGGCGCCGAACATGGGTGCCTTCCCAACAGAGAACGAAGTGCTGCGCTTTCGGACCAATGCCGAGTTTCACCGCATTTCTCCTCTGCTGACCGAAGCCCAGATGGTCGCGGCCGAGGCGGTGGCGCGCTCAGTTTCCCCTCAGCTGGCGACGCTGCTGCCTTGTTCAGCGCAAAGCGCCGACGAAGGCTGCGCGCTTCAGTTCGTTGACGAGTATGCTCCCCGAGCGTTTCGTCGTCCGCTGTTCTCGACAGAGCGCGAACCTTACCGCGTGCTGTTCGGCGCGGCCGCGTCAGGTTTTGGGTTTACCCGCGGGATCGAAGTCATCGTTGAGGCCTTGCTGCAGTCTCCCCAGTTCCTCTACCGTCTCGAGTTCGGGGGAGCGGCGTTGCCACCGACCCTCTTGCCTCAAGGGGGGGAGAAACAGGCGTTCGAGCTGACCGACTACGAGACCGCGTCGCGGTTGAGCTATTTTCTTTACAACTCGATGCCAGATGACGCGCTCTTCGCTGCTGCCGCTTCGGGTGAACTACGAACGCGCGCGCAGATTGAGTCCCAGGCGCGTCGCATGATCGAGCAACCGCGCACCCGGGTCACCGTGCAAGACTTCTACGACCAGTGGCTCGGGCTCGAGCGCTTCTCGTCGGTGGTGAGGGTGGCCCCCGGCTTCGCTCAGGCAGACCTCTCGCCGAGCTGGCGTGGCTCACTTCAACATTACCTGTCGGACACCTTCTGGAACGGCAGCGGAGACTTCAGCGGTCTGATGACCTCCGATCAGGTGTTCTTCGACGCCAAGCTGGCGCAGCTCTATGGAGTTCAAGTGCCAGCGAATACGGAGCCGGGGGCATTCTTCGCCGCTGACTTTGAGCCCACCCAACGCGCCGGGCTCCTGACTCAGCCGGCGTTGTTAGCGTTGCTCTCGCACTCGGACCAATCGGGTCCTATTCAGCGCGGAGTGTTCGTCCGGGATGAGGTCCTGTGCCAGGCCCCTCCCGCGCCACCACCCAACGTGGATCAGACGCCGCCCGATCCCGATCCGACACTCACCACGCGTGAACGGTTCAAAGTCCACACGAGTGATGTCGCCTGTGCGGGCTGCCACAGCTTGATTGATCCGGTTGGCTTGGGGTTCGAGCAGTACGATCACCTCGGTCGGTTCCGCGCCAGCGAGAACGGTATTCCAGTGGACGCGTCGGGGGAGATCAACTTCGTACACGAAGACCGGATCGAGGGCCCCTTCAACGGCGTAGTCGAACTGGCTGAGCGCCTAGCGACCAGTGAGCAAGTCAAGGTGTGCTTGACCACGCAGTGGTACCGCTATGCGCTCGGCAGAGTCGAAGAGGTCGCCGACTTGTGCAGTCTTCGCCAAGTGAAGCGTAGTTTTGGCGACGCAGGGAACATGAAAGAAATCTTGGTGGGGATTGCGACCAGCGATGCCTTCGTTGCTCGCGGTGTTCCTACCGTCTCACCGGCTGAGAGAAAAGCCCCATGAGCCAGTTACCCCGCAGCACACCCGCTCGTTCGATGCCACGAAAAGTGAGGCGTCGGGACTTCGTAACTGGGTCCGCCAGGTGGGGCGCGGCGCTCGGCGCGGCTCCCTTCGTCCCGCTGTTGAGCGAGCTGCGCTCCAGCGCGCAGGCAGCGGACGGTTTCCCGCTGCGATTGATCCTACTGTTCAATCCGAACGGGACGCTTCAGGAGCACTTCTGGCCAACCTCTGCTGCCGGCGCGACGACCGCCAGTTTGAAGGACTATACCTTCAACACCATCACTAAGCCGCTTGAGCCTTTTCGAGAACGGCTCTTGTTCCTCCACGGGCTTGGTATCGAGGTCGCGAAGACTGGCCCCGGCGGACCCCATCAAAAAGGGGTCGGAGGCTTGTTCACCAACTCAGAGCTGCAGACCGGCACCTTTGTTGACGGCGACGGTGCGAAGTCGGGCTGGGCCAACGGTATCAGCATCGATCAAGAGCTGGCGAACAGAGTCGGGAAGAACAACTTCTTGACCAGCCTAGAGCTCGGCGTCCGCGCCACCCAGGCGGAGGTAAGATCAAGGATCAGCTACGCCGGCCCAGCGAACCCGTTGCCCCCCATCAACTCGCCACGTGGCGCGTTTGACCGATTGTTCTCGGGTCTTGGCGAAGTCAGCGAGGAGGTCCGGGCCACGAGGCGGAGCGTGATCGACCTGATCCAGGCTCAGTACGCGGACGTCATTCCGCGTCTGGGTGAGGTCGACGCCAGGAAGCTTGAGCAGCACTCGGAATTGGTGCGCGGCATCGAGCGTCGCTTGGACCTTGCGGTGAACACCCGCGTCTGTGCAGCGCCGACGCGTCCGGTTGAAATGGCCGAGGATGACGAAGCCCAGATGGTCGAGATCAGCCGCTTGCAAATTGAGCTGATGTCGCTCGCGGTCGCGTGCGATCTCACCCGAGTTGGCAGCATTCAGTACTCATCTGCGATCAACGACATCCGTTACCCGTGGCTCGACAGCCCAGGGTCCGGTCACGCGCTCTCCCACTCAGGTCCGACTAACCTGGCGGCGACCGCCGAGATGCTTCGGCGCTACGACTGGCACTCAGCACAAATGGCGTACTTGATGGCCCAATTGGACGCGATTCCTGAGGGTGAGGGCAGCGCCCTCGACAACACCATCATCATCTGGGGCAATGAGCTAGGTATGGGCAACGCCCATTCGCACACCGATATCCCCTTCGTGGTCGGCGGTGGCGCGGGCGGCAAGTGGGAAATGGGCCGTTACTTGCGCTTCAACAACGAGGCCCATGCTGGCCTATGGATCTCTCTCTTGCACGCTTTCGGCTTCGACGACG
>JBDKJZ010000291.1:0-7271 GCA_039796375.1 Pseudomonadota bacterium | reverse complement strand
GCGGGCCATGTTGAAGATGTTTGCGCTGGCCTGTGAACCTTGGGCGGGCTCCAAAAATAGCCCCGTGCGGCCGTGCACATGCACGACGTCACCGCGCTCATGGATCACGACGGTCGGCGGCACGAGCTCTTTAAGCAGGGTCCTATCTATGAGCTGAGTCAGGTCGGTCGCCTTGCCGCCGCGAGCGCTTGGGCTCAACGGCACGCCGCCGCCAGCAGGTGGGCCAGCACGGGGAAATTCAGCGACGAAGCTACCCGCTGCGAGACCGCTACGCCGAAAGATTTTCCATTTTTTGTCGGCGACGGAGAACAAGTCGATGCAGGAGCCCAGCGACTCCGAAGAACCTAGAAACAGCAGGCCTTGCGGCTTGAGAGAATAGTGGAAGTTTGGCATTAGCCGCCGCTGCAGTGCGCTGTCGAGGTAGATAAGCAAGTTGCGGCAACACAATAGGTCCAGTTTCGTGAACGGTGGGTCGGCGATCAGGTTGTGCGGGGCGAACACCACCAGCTCACGGATTTCTTTTTTGACGCGGTAGACCTCGTCTTCTTGCGTGAAGAAGCGGGTCAAACGTTGAGCTGAAACATCACTGGCGATATTGGCCGGGTAAACGCCGTTTCGCGCAACATCAACCGCCACCGGGTCCAGGTCCGTCGCAAAGATCTGCACGGTGAGAGTGCGACCCAAAGCGTCCATCTGTTCCCGCAGCAAGATTGCCATGGAATAAGCCTCTTCACCGGTAGAGCAACCGGCTATCCAGACGCGCAATACGGAGCCGACGGGCGTGTCCGCAAGCAGCTTGGACGTACACGTGGACAAGGCCTCCCAGGCTTCCGCGTCGCGGAAGAAGGACGTCACGCCGATGAGCAGCTCCTTGAACAGAAGCTCGACTTCCAGCGGATTGCCCTGCAAATGGCGCGCGTATTCCTGCACGCTAGCGAGGTGGTGCAGGCTCATCCGTCGCTCAATCCTGCGGCCGATGGTACTGGGCTTATAGTGTGAGAAGTCGTGGCCCGTGCGGTCGCGGATCAGCAGGAAGACCTGCTGTAGCTCGTCAAGCGGCGGCTCACTCGTTATCAAGTGTCTTTTGAGCGAATGGGCTTTGAGGTAGGCCAATAGCTGCTTCGGCATCGCAGAAACTGGCAGCACGTAGTCCGCCATCCCGGTAGCAATGGCGCTGCGCGGCATGCCGTCGTACTCGGCGGACTGCTCTTGCTGCACCATCACCATGCCAAGTTCGCCCTTAATCTCCTTGATTCCCTGCGAGCCGTCGGACCCGGTGCCGGAAAGCACGATGGCGATGGCGTGGTCCCTCTGGTCCTGGGCAAGTGAACGAAAAAAGGAGTCGATGGGTAGATGGGGGGGCGCACGCCTGACCGCCTCCACCGGCTGGAGGAAACCGTTGATGATCGCGAGATCGAAGCCGGGCTGGGTCGTGTAGACGTGATTAGGTTCCGCGGCGGTGACCTTCGACAGTTGCATCACGGGCATCTGTGTTTTTCGGGCCAGCAGTTCCGCCAGTAAGCTGGGTTGCGTGGGGTCCAGGTGGGTGACCACCACGAAAGCGATGCCCGCGTCGCTCGGCATCGCAGAGAAGAAAGCTTCCAGAACCGCCAGACCTCCGGCGGACGCCCCAAGACCCACGATTGGGAAGCTTTGCGCCCGTGGGGCTTCTGCGGCGGAAGTTTCGGCGCGTGCGGCCGGAGCGCTTTCCGGAGCGATTTCCGGTACGCGGCGCTTGCTGCCGGACTTCTTATCTTCTTCGTTATCTATCGACGCCACTATGAGTCACCCCCCACAGGAGCCATGATATAGCTCAGTCTTGGGGCCAGCGTACGTTGGTGTGTGGTAGATAGAACAAGTTTGCTCTGAGGAGCAGCTCGTGAGACCTGCGCGCCCTCTGGAAGTGAGAAATCGTCCTGGCGCAAATTTCGCGCTCAGGGCACGCGCGGTGCGGCTCGAGAATTCTCACATGTCGGAAGCTGGGCCGTATCGCGCGCTACCGCTCGGAGGGCGCTAGACGCAACGCCTGCGCCCGCCCAGCTCGCTTTGCCGAGCGGACCATGAGCCGTTCGCCGATCGGTGGCCCCTTCTTGGGTTTCCGGCCGGTCGAGAACGCTGCGCACGGGTCAACGCCCTTCGAGTGCAGCTCGTGCGTTCGCGGACGATCGGGGACGCTTGGGCATCGGAGTTGCACCCCGTGCCTCCGTGCAGTCTGTGCTGACCCAATGACAACCAGGGAGAAACAACAAAGCAGAAGCTTCTGACCGCTGCCGCCGCTCTTCAAAAACTGACGTTAACAAGTCGCATGTGCCGACTATCAAGTATCAGCACGGTGCCGTCTGTGTCCCTCGCCATCCCCGCGATGTCGATGTCAAGTGCCGGTTCCCCGAAATCCTTGAAAACAGAAAGGCCCGTGTCGGCATTTTGGACAAAGAGTTGGGAGCCACGTCCAAGCAGCGGGCGCCCGCTCTCGGACAGAACCATGCCGCCAGCGTTGAAGGTTGGGTCAGTGATACTTTCCCAGGTTTCAGGCTCGCCACCGGCTGCGGAGAAGATGAACAGCTCGGCTCCCACAGCGGTTTCAGCTCCGTCCGCAAATGTTTGTGGTTGAGCGTAGAGTCGCCCGGATGCTGGATCGTAACCGACAGAGTCCGTCCGCTGGCTGACGCCTACCCCTTGAAGCTGAAGCTGTTGGCTCAGGCTCAGTGTTGATACATCAACACCCGCCGGAGGACCAGCCAGGGGCGGCAAGTAACAGAAGTACCGCCAGAAGCTTCCCGTGCTCAGATTTAACAAGAAACCCTCGTTGACCGCGGTGATCGCGAAACGCTGATCGCCCATGGCGACTACGTCGGTAAACTGCAACGCGCTCCCATCTGCAGCGCGCGCGGCTTGCCCGTCGAAGCGCAAGACCGCACCGCCTTCGGTGAGTTCATACAGACCGCGAGTTTCGTCAAGCACGTATCGCTGCCCACCTTCAGGCGCGACGGCAACACCGACAGGTGTGGCGCCCTCGGGCAGCAGGGGCGCCAGCGACTGTTCAGACTCGACTCGGTCCGCGGGTGGCGCGTCGCCTGGTGGCGGGCCATCAGGCAACGGTGTCGCCGGCGGTCGTTGAGGCAGGACCGGATCCGCGGGCTCCGCAGCCGCCGAGCACCCGCCACAAGCGAAAACGACGACACCGAGAATGGCACAAGTTTTTCTCATATCATCCACGAGTGCAAGGCTTGGGCCAGCAGAGCTTCGGCGCAAAAGTGCGTGGTGGCCAGCCTCGACTTTAGGGACTGGCACAAATCGTTGGTACACACCGATCGGAGTGGCACAACACCCTCTACTCGGTAAAACCCCTCGCGTTAGGGGTCTTGATTGGGCAACTACTAACGACTACCAACGCACCAACTAACAAAATTGTATAAGGGATTCGGTATGAAAATTTCAGTCTATGACACCTACGTTCAGCGCCCTGACGGGCTGCGCATGCACTTCGACATTTTGGTACCATCGGACTTGAGCGATCCAGCGACCGTGCTCAGCTACGGGCAGATCTATCTCGCCTCTAAGGGGCTGCCCTCCTCCATCCTGAAATCAGAAAAATGCAAGTTCTGCCACGTCGAATCAGCCAACGCTGCGGTTGCCGCTGAAATCGCAGACAAGGGCTTCTCCATCATTGAGATGGAGCACTGCGATTGATTGTCACAATTAGGATCCGGCGCTTCTGTTTCTAGGAACTCGAGCAACTCTCTGAGTCGCTATGAATGGTGGATATGCTCAGGACATTTCGCATTTCTAATTTTTCACCACGCGCAGCCGCTCTGGCAACTGGGTTGACCGCCGCTGGAGCGAGTCTCAGCTTCGGCTGTACCTCGGAAGGGGGACCAGCCCATGCTTCTCAGCACTTGCACGGAGATGCGGGTCCTGGCTCCGAAAACCAGGGCGCCCGGGGCTCCGCAGACTCCAGCGCCGATACGCCCCCCGAGGCAGCGTCAACCACTGACGCAGCGTCGACCACTGAGGCCGACAGCGTTGGTGGTCGCGGCGCGGCGAATGGCGGGTCAGGACCGCTGGGCGGCGCGGCGAATGGCGAGTCAGAGGCGGCGGGTGGCGTGCACGGCGGCGAGGGGGGGCAAGCTGCCGATGCCATCTGCGCCGAGCTTTCGTGCTTGGCAGGCGCTGCGCTCGTCTATCAGCCGACGCGTGAATGGCAGCGTCCACCAGGCTCGACGAGCGTCATCGGCGAACTTTCAGAGACCGACTACACGCCGAGCGTCGGACCAACCGCGACGCTGAAATTCTCGGGTGATGCCCAGTATGTCCAGCTCGTGCCGACCGCGGGGGGCGTGCCGATCGAGGGGGGCGAAGTCGTCGGTGGCACACGCGACCCGAAGTTCCTCGACCGCGCCTACTTCGACCTGAGCCACTTCGCCGGCGGTCGCTTTGAGATCAAAGTCCGTGCCGGCAAGCTCGAAGCCGAGCACACGATCTACGGCGCTGGTGTGCCCGTCATCAGCAGTACCCGCGGCGTACTGGGACCGGTCGTTTGCAAGAACGGTAGCGACATCAAGCTCACCGCGGCGTTGCTCTGCAACCGCAAAGACGACTGTGGCGACGGCAGCGACGAGCTGGGATGCCCCCCGGACCCTGTGCTCGACTGCTTTGCTGGCATTGAATCAGCGAGTCGGATTGACGTCCAGAAATCGTGCATGCTGCCCGCAGAGGTCATCGGATGCTACGAACTCATTCACCCTAGCCTATCCGTTCACACTTCATGCGTGCACCGTAAGAGTGATGGCGTGATGTTTAGGGTGGGGTCGCCAAAGCACCAAGAGACCTGGACGGAGTGCACGCTCGAGGAGCAGGCCGCGACGAGCCAGATCGGTTTCTGCCCTTGAGTCCCCGCTGAGCTATTGCATCGGAGAGGCTCGCGTCAGTCCGGCGCCGGGTGGTAGTCGTCGGGGCAAGCGAAGAAAGTAACACTTTGAACCTGTCACCTAGGTGACCTTTCTGCTCTGCTACTTATGTAGCAGGTCCTTCAGAGCAAACCTTGGGGTCGATGCCGACGCGCTGCCTGTGTTTCGTGGTGTCCTTCCACCTGCCAAGACGCTTAGACCCTTAGGGTGTCGGTCTGCTCATCCAGGCGGTGGCGTCGGCCTTGTAACCCCGCGAGGCGACCTGCTATGGGGAGCGTGTTCGCATGCACCCCAGGTACACTGCCATCACCGCTCTCGCACTTTCCCTCGTTGGGGCCGGCACCAGCTCTGCCGCCCCCTTTTGCACGACGGAGCCGGGCGGCGCGCCGCCTCTCGCGCAACATCTGGAGCGCGATCTGGGGGCACCCCCGGTCGCCAACCTGGGCCCACTCGCAGAGACACTGGCCGACGAGTTGCTGCAACGGCTGTGCGCCACGCACCGCGTGGCAGAGACGCTGGTGAGCACCTGCGGCGCAGGCCAGCTGGTGAGCCTGCAGGCCCTGCAAGCGCGGCTGGCTGCGGACTTGCTCAATACCGCTGCCACCGCCCTGCAGGGGCAGCTCGATAGCTTGCCTCAAGAGCAACAGCTGGCAGTGGCGTTGCTGGCGGGGCTCTCAGGGGGTTTAGAGCCCAGCGAAGTGGCGCACCGGGTCGCTTTCCGATTGGGCCTTACAGGGGCAGAGTGCGCACCACCGCTAGCACCGGCCGATGACCCCGCGGCGTTGGCTGTTCACTTGGTGTGGCAGCTCACTCAGGACACATCGCGGGCGGCGTTGCGTGTCCGCGCGGAGAGCACTGCGCTCGTCGAAGCCTCACTTTCGCAGGCACGGGGCAGCGGGGCTCTGACGCCTGCGGAGCTGGTCTTGGTCACCCGGCTCGCCGAGCAGAATGAAGTCACCCTCGCGTGGTGGCAAAAGTGGCGGGCGACGCCGTCGGACACGCAGGCCCTGCACCAACTCTTGCGAGCTGAGTTCACGCTCTATCAGCGAGCCCTGTCACTGACCGCCGCACGCGAAGTGACGCTCCCCGGCGAAGCCTGGGCGACGCTGGACGCGCTCTTGAACAGGGATCTCGACGCCGCCGTTGCCATATTGCGGCAATGGCTACAGAGCCGCAGCCAGCTGCGCGGCGAGGTGTTGGATGCGGCAGCCACCGTGCTGCGCTTCAGCCGCGCCGCTACGCAGCAAGAAGCAGAACGCATCGTGCGAGGTCAGGTGCTGGGGCTGGGCCCCTGGAGCGAAAAGGTCTTGTTCGCGGCGAGCGGCGGCGTGCCCCAACTGGCAAGCGATAACTTCAATGTCGTGGGTGAAGCGCTGCTGGGCTACAACGACGACGCCTGGGGAGTGGTCGGCGGAGGCGGCGTCAGCGTCTTGGAGTTCGAGAGTAATGAATACTTCGCGACTACCGCGAAGCTCTCCGCCAATGGCGATGCTTGGTTCAACTTGCAGCTGGGCGAGCGCACGAAGCTGGACTTTCGCGGCACGTTCGACGTCACCATCTTCGAGGGCGAGACCACCCTCGTAGACGCGGACGCAACGCTCAACGGCGAGGAGACGTCCGCGCTCATTCGCGGCGGCGGGTTGCTCGGCGTTCGCTACCAGCAGCCCTTGCTCGGTCTGGGGGCTTGGGCCGGTGGCGGCGCGCAGCTCGAAAGTCACAGTCAGCGAGGCACTGTTGCCGCAGACAACGACGTCACTACGGCGCTCGACGACAGCGACTCGGTGAGCGGCATCGTCCAAGCACGACTGCGGTCGCAGTGGGAGTTCGCCCCAGAGCTCCTAGCCCTACGCGCCAGCGTGGACTGGAAAATTTACTCCATGGCACGCCTAACGAGCGCCATCAACTCCGGCGCGGCGGGCACGCTGTTGGTAGAAACCGACGAGAGCGCGACGCAGCTGGAGGCGATCGGACGCGCCTTCATCGACATAGAAGCCGCCCGTGTGCTGGACTTCGTGCCCGGCGCAGGCGTCGGCATTGACCACTACCAACTCGCCGTCCGCGGTCAGCCGACACGAGTCGTGACTATTCCCATCTATATGCTGGGCGTGCGGCGCTCTGTGTTTTAGCGTTGAGTCGGGTTTCGCTTTAGCGGGCGTCCTTCAAGCCGAACTGGCAGGCAGCTCAGTGAGCCGCTCTTGACCGAAGGGTCTCGAAGCAAGCGTGCTCTCATCAGTGTGGGCGGCTTGGCCGTGCGAGCGTTTGATGGGGTGGGGATCGCGGTAGGGACGGCCCTTGCCAACGCTTAGGCCGCCCCCCGCACAGATCCGAGCGAGCGGCACTACCGCACTCGGCTCCTACCTTGGT
>JBDKJZ010000290.1:0-7279 GCA_039796375.1 Pseudomonadota bacterium | reverse complement strand
TGCAGGGCGTCGGAGACAGATTCAGTTGCCACGACTCTGGCTGCCGCGAGCAAATCCAGAAGCTCCCGATTCCGTCCCGTCGCCGTGGCCGCCTCGAAGAGCCACGTCACCTGGCTAACATTCGTGAACACGATGACGTTCGCCGCCGGGGTCGACAGCCGCATCAACACTTCCTCCGCACCTTGATCAGAGGCAGGCGCGTTGGAGACCACTCTAGGCTTCGCTCCGCAGTTCTCCAAATACTCTGAGATACGTGGATCCAACTCCGGCCCCCAATGCTGGAGCCCGACGACATGCCCTTCCAAATCTAGTGGCGCCATCGCCTGAATCAACGACTCGGTAGAACGGCTAGCGATCCGTGTCGCGACGTTGATACCCAGGGCTGCCAGTGCACGGGCGGGTTTGGCGCCAACCGCCATCACATTGACAGCACCAAGCGCCGCCAGAAGTTCCCGATCCTTCCCCATTCCGGCAGCGAACTCGCAGAGCAAGTGAACGCCCTGGGCGGTAGCGAAGATGACGTCATTATACTCGCCCTCGACGAGCTCTGATAGCCAGCGCTCGATGGTGCGGTTTCCCGACCGACTATCGGCAACGCGATATCTGTAGAGCGTCGCTCCGAGGGAGGTCAGCACGTGCTCTAGCGCGTCAAGCTGCCTGGCCTCTGGCAAACAAACCAGATGGTGCGCCAGAGGCCCCCCATCTATCCGGAGGTGAGTGTCATCAAGATGCGTCACGGTCCCAAAGTACCGATACGCCGAGCTCATTCAACCCGGATCGTCCCCCGGTGCCGTAGCAACAAGCTCGAAACAGAGACTCAGTCGGTTAGTCTATAGCCCGAGTTGTAGCACTCCGTAACAGTCAGGAAACGTATGACCCGGCTTACCGAAGACCAGGAAACACTTTGGACACCTTCGAACAGATGAAACAGCGAATTCGAAACACTCAGGAAGTCTTCGGCTCAAAACTGGAACCGCGGCCTGTTTTCGTGGGCTCAAGATCGTGAAACATCAGAGCAATGCGCCAGCGTCGCTGCGGAATCGGAGCGGCCAGTTGTGGCTAGCCCGCGCTCAGACGCTGGACGGCGGTAGGAAACCCGCGCAACGTCGATAGTCGGGTTGTGCGAAAGTCTGTAGGTAGCGCGTTTCGATAGTAGTGACTGACGCTCCAGCGCCACGCCGACTCATCTCCGATACACTGGACCTCAGCTCGAACGAGATCGCCCGGCTCCACTAGGATGGGACGCTCAACAGGTAGCACCGCGTGTTTCCAGCTCGTCTGGTTTGGTGGTTGATTGTCGATTCGATAGCCACTCGCAAGCTCTGCATGGAACCAGCCGCCCAGCGCGTGGATCACGCCACCACGACGCACAATGAATTCGCAGCTTCCGCTAATCACGGCGGTGTCTTCGCCTAGTCGAACGTGGCACAGCGTCTCAGGGTCGCTGAGCAGCATGTCCGGAGTGAGGTGCGATCGATAGACGTTGTTGCACGCCTGCGCGCTGATACATGAAAAGTCAACGCCCAGTCGGGGGCGGCGCCAGGCCTGGAGCTGCGCGTGCAGCGACGGGTGTTCGATTGGCGCTAGCCGAAGGTCGAAGGAACCAGGAATCAGAGCTCCACCAGGTTTCAGAAAACGGCGCTTGGCGTCAGCCATTGTGCGAACGATGCCCTCGCCTAGCCCGAAGTCCCCAAGGGTCTCGGACACGACGACGTCCGCCTTTTCCGGCAGGTCCACCTGCAGGGATGAGCCCCTAATGATCCGAACCTGCGCGCCGAAGCCGTTTGCTGCGACCAGCTGCTCCGCGACGTCCGCTATCGCGCCGGTCTCAAGCGCGTAGACCCTCCGGGCCCCGGCCTGCGCCGCGAATATCGCGAGCAGTCCGGTTCCAGTTCCGATGTCGACGACAACGTCACCTGGGCGAACGACAGCGCTGATAGCTTCGTAGAAGGCGTCGCTGCGAGCTTGGTCGTCAACGATGCGGCGGTGATGGTCCAGTACGTCGGCAAAGAGTTTCCACACAGGCCTTTCCAAAGCAAGGCACGCGCCAAGTGCCCGGCTCCCCCGGAAGGCGCTGAAGCTGGCTCTTATCCCGATTCACTTCACCGGGCTGCGCGCTCGCGTCAGCCTTTCCCTGCCAAGGCCTCGGCGGGCGTCAAGCCAATGACGCCCACCGCCCATTCCTAGATGAAGCTCTTGAGTTCCTTGGAACGGCTTGGGTGCTGGAGCTTGCGGAGCGCCTTCGCCTCGATCTGACGGATGCGCTCGCGGGTCACCTCGAAGTCTTGGCCCACCTCTTCCAAGGTGTGGTCACTCTTCTCGCCAATCCCGAAGCGCATCCGAAGCACCTTTTCCTCACGCGGAGTCAGCGTCTTCAGGACTTTGCGAGTCTGCTCTTCCAGGTTTGCCCCAATCGCGGCGTCCACCGGGGAGGTAGCGTTCTTGTCCTCGATGAAATCGCCCAAGTGGCTGTCGCCCTCTTCGCCGATCGGCGTTTCGAGGCTGAGCGGCTCCTTCGCTATCTTCAGCACCTTCCGGACCTGATCGAGCGGTAGCTCCATCTTTAGCGCGATCTCCTCCGGCGTAGGTTCACGTCCGAGTTCCTGAACGAGATAGCGCGAAGTACGAACCAACTTGTTCGTCGTCTCGATCATGTGCACTGGAATGCGGATAGTGCGCGCCTGGTCGGCGATCGCGCGAGTGATCGCCTGACGAATCCACCACGTCCCGTAGGTGCTGAACTTGTAGCCGCGCCGATACTCAAACTTGTCCACGGCTTTCATTAGCCCAATGTTGCCCTCCTGGATGAGATCCAAGAACTGCAAACCGCGGTTCGTGTACTTCTTCGCGATCGACACCACCAGACGCAGGTTGGCTTCGACCAGTTCAGCCTTCGCGCGCTCGGCTTTACGCTCACCGCGACGAATCGCGTCGAACGTTGAACGCACCTGAACGGGATCGGTCCCCGTTTCTGCCAGGAACTCTGGGTTGCCGAGCTGGTTATAAATATTCTTGAGCTTGTCGACCATGCGCTCAACGATGCGCTTGCTCAGCCGCATCTCCTGCAATGTCTTAACCATCTCAGCCTTGATGCTGCGACCCTCTGCCTCAAGCAGCTTCACTTCAGCTTCGGGCTTACCCGGCTCTTTGCGCTCGGTATCGCAAGCGGTTCGCTTCTTGTCGAGCCGCCTCACCTTGTCGATCAAACGAATCAACCAGCGGTCTGCCTCTTCTTCGTCGAACTCCTGGCCCTCTTCCTCTTCGGACTCTCGGATGACGTCCTTCACCCGGATCTTGTGAGTCTTGAGTCGCTCGCCGACGTTCGTGATCTCTTGGACGGCAACTGGGCTATCGAGGATCGCGTCGAGTACCGAGACTTCTCCCTCTTCGATACGCTTGGCGATCTCTACCTCACGTTCACGAGTGAGCAATGCAACGCTGCCCATCTTGCGCAGGTACATTCGAACGGGATCGTTGCTCCGACCATAGGCTGCGTCGTCTTTGCCCTTGGGCGGCATCGAAGAATGGCCAGCAGACGAAGATGAGCCAGAAGGCGAAGTCGGCGCGCGCTCCCGAGTGGGCCGATTGTTACCCCGACGCTTGGCCGCGGCAGCGCTCGACATCACTTCGATATCTTCACCGTCCAAAGCGGCGAGAATCTCGTCCATCAATCCTGGACCGGCCTCGTCGTCAGCCATGGCGTCGCTGATCTCATCATAGGTCAGGAACCCCTTGCCCTTGCCCTTGAGGATCAGCTCCTCCACGGTGCTGCTGGAGCCCGCGGTGCGGCGCAACCGAGGACCGTCCTCATCGGAGTCGTCGAACTCGTCTTCGTCATCAACGTCGGCGAGTTCATCGCCATCGGCATCGTCATCAAGCTCAGAGAGGTCGGGCTCGTCGTCTGCCGGCGCCCCTGCAAGCGTCGCCCTGGCGCCAGCGGGCTTACCCTTCGCGCCGGCTGCAGCATTTCGTGGCGCTGGCGCCTCGGAGTCGAAGTCCTCGTCGACAACCTCATCCGCTAGCAAGTCGCTTTCACCTTCGTCGGCGTCAGCGTCGGCAGCGGCTTCAACCTTGCCGACCTTCTTCGCCGGAGTTGGCGGCGCCTTGACCGCCTTCTTTTCGGCTTTGACTTGGCGCTTCTGGTCCGGTGCGGACGGAGGCTCAGCGCTAACTTCCGACGGCTCCGCTGTCTCGAGGCGGGAGTTGTCCCCGCGCGACTTCAAGGAAGCTACGTCCGCGTCGCGCGTAAGTTTTAGCGCACCCTTGGACGCCCCCTTCGCGCTCGCGGAGCTTGCACCCAAGGGAGTATCTACGCTCGACCCCGTAGGCGCCTTCCCGCCCAGCTTGCCACTCGACGCAGCCACCTTGCTAGCGACGCGCTTCGCGTCCGCATCTTCGCCGGGTGCACTCTCAGCTTTTTGAGAACGCAATGCCTTGGTCGGTGCCGCCTTGACTGGGGTGGCCTTTGACTTGGTAGCCGTTGTGTTCTTCGGCGAACTCGATTTACCTGCGCGGTCCGACTTCTTGGTTGCCACGAGTTTCCTCTCTAATGTTGGTCACACTGACCTGGGTTACTAACCAGGCGCGGAAGCGACTCTATTTTTTCCGCCAAGTGCGTTGACCGTTACCCAGGTTCCGACTGCGCCACTCGACACTGAGCGAGTCCCGGGACCATCCCCAAAAATTCCGAGGGTGAGTTGGGTCAAGTACGGTGCCGGACTGGGAGTTCCGCGTCGCTTAGCAGGCGTAAGTCCGGTTTTGAATAGTCCAAATTGAAAAAATTCTGGCGGACCGCCAATCGGTGGCCCCGCTCATTGGGGCCTGGGCCCATGGAATTGTCGCCTGACGATACGGCCCAACCTTTGCCTGGAGTCTGAATCTGGCAACGTAGCCGAAAAGAAAGCCTAACGGTGACGGCGCTGCGACTACAACCCACTGCAGCATCGCCGGATGCCTGCCCCGAAACTTGTCTCAGTGCCCCTGACCTACCAACTGGCCGGTCATGCAACGTAGTCGTAGTACTCGACGCCCAGATCCTGAAAAGCAGGCTCGTAGGACGACCCCACCCGGCTAATCTTGAACTCGCACCTCGGCTCACATGACAACGAGACGGCCCGACCGTCGTGCATCGCCTCGTACTCCAGCTGGCTGAGGTCGACTGCGTCCTCCAGAGCCTCCGTGAAGTGAATACACCGTGCCGCGGCTTCCCAGCCTGGCACTGCCGAGAACGGGATCGACTCTGCAGCGTCACCGCTGCCGTAGCCGACCGCCACCAGGGGCTGGCGCTCCAGCTGGCGGCCCTCACGGGCAGCTTGCTCGAATCCAGCGGCAATCCATGCGGGGAGCGCAGCTGAGTAGAGATTGCCGAGGTCCATCACCGGATCGGAACCTAGGCTCATCTTCTGCTCAAGGAGATTGCTGAACCTGGGTTCGCGCCGGAGGACACCCGCGACCTTACTGGTCGCAGCGTAGGGGTCAGTGGGCTGCTCGCCCCTGTGGATGGGACCGTACAAGTCCGGTGTTGAGACCGTCTCGGTCAGCACATCGGCGAAGTCGACGTCAGCGAGCGAACACAGCTGCCTGAGTTCTTCGTGGTGGTTGTCACCACGCGCTAGGCCCCGTACGTAGAGAAAGCTCATCGCCTGAACGGGCATCAGATGGTAGGGGCGATGGAAGAACAATCCCCGAACACTCTCGTAGTATTGGCCCGCTGATACTCCGAGCTTCTCCAGCATGCACTCCACCGCGTGCACGGTTTCGTCGAGGTATGAGAAGGTAGAGTACTTGCCGCTGAAGACGGGAAAATCACTCAGGCGCGAGGTGCGCGGCGCGTAGCTTTCCGTAAAGTGACGAGCGAAGGGCTTTCGAAAGTCGGGGCCTCGGTAGTCCGACGCACTCCCAGCGTTCTTCAAGTCCACCTGAAACAGCTTGGGTGTGCGCTCGACCAACATCGCCACAGCGCCCGCTCCTTGAGTTTGTTCGCCAGTGCTTCCCCGCTCGTACTCAGCGACGTCTGCGCTGACTACGACGGCGAGGCGCTCTGCGCCGTCTGTCGCGACGTAGCGGAGGGCTGCCTTCAGCGCATAGACTCCGCCCAAACACGCGTGCTTGAACTCTGGCACTTCCAGCTCGCGAGAGAGCGGGGCGCGCCCCAGCTGACGGAGCGCCATGTCAACCATACCCCGAACTATCACCGCGCCCGCCGCGTTGTCAGTGCTAGATTCCGTCCCGAGGCCTAGAAAGCCGATGCGCGTGGCGTCTATGTCGTTCTGCAGTATCAGCCTGAGCACCGCATTCGCAGCCATCGTGTAGACGTTTTCGTGGGTGTTGCAGACACGAAAACTGCGGCCTACGACCTTGCTGATCTTCTCCCAGGAGTTGTCCGTCCATCGGCACCAATCCTCAAGATTGACCCGTAGGCGAGGGACGTAGAGGCTCATTGCGCTAACACCGGGGCTGCTCATGGGCGCGTTGTTAGCAGCCAGGCCGCGACCGAATGTGAAGGAATCGTGAAAAATTCTTGGCTCACCGCGTCCGTGTCAGGTGCGCAGTGGCTGGGCGCGCGAAACAGCGCTGGCGGCGCTGCCGAAGAGGCTGGGGTCGCGACTACCCCGCTCGATCGCTCCAGCCTGCCTTGCAGAGTCGCACTCGTCGGCCGGCTGAGCGCGTGACGACCGGGAGCCACGAACCCGCGCATTCCCTGCCTGGAGCGCGAAGTGAGCGCCGCTCCTCAAGGGATCCGCGCGTGAGTCGTTCTAGCAGTAAAACCGCGCGGATACGGCGAAGGAGCAGAAAGTGAAGGGATTGATGTTCAACTTGCTGGAGTCGCTGGCGACCGACGCAGGATGCAGCGAAGAAGCGTGGGAGCTGGTGGCCGAATTCGCCGCGACAGACCTCACGCTAGACGGGTCGGAGACTCGCGAACGGCTCTGGGGCTCGGACGTGCATCCCCCACACGTTTTCGACGTCCCCGCAGAGGCCATGCTGACGTGCCTGACCCGGGACAGCCGCGCCTGGGCGGAACCAGAGCTCCTCGACCTCTGCACAAGTCGCGAGTGGCTGCGCGCTGACTTGTTTTCCGAGTTCTCCCAAGACCTATCGGACGGCCCAACCAGCCCAGGCAACCCAGGGTTCGGCCCAGGCGCATTTTCGAGTCGCACCCGGGATCACCTCTTGGACTTGGAAGAGTTAGAAGACGAGCGAGATTGGGAACTGGACGAGCTGCGTTGCCGGCGTGGATATCGGGAGGGCGGGGGGCGATGAACCCACTCATCTGAGT
>JBDKJZ010000289.1:0-7282 GCA_039796375.1 Pseudomonadota bacterium | reverse complement strand
GCAGACCGATGAATGGTCCGTTGCTTCCGACGGTGCCGAGATATGCGACTGAGCGATCATAACGCTGGCGCTCGCGAATCAGTGAAGCCGATGCGACCTCTTCAACAGACTCAGGGCCTTCTTCGTACGCTCCGAGGGCATCTGAGAGAACTCGCTCTTCCATGCCTTTGCCGGTCGCGACGACTTGGCGCGCCTTCTCAAGGTCGCCCACCTTGAGCGCTTTGAGCACGCTTCGAGCGACACGAGTCACGTCAACTCCGGTCGTCGTGAGAAGCCACATGCGCTCGAAAACTACGACGGCTCCTAAGAAGCCCATCGCAATCATGAGCCACATCACCCACTCAGCTCCCATGTTGGCTAAACCAAGGAATACCTTGATCAGCGATAGTCCCTCGGCCGCTGTTTCTGTGTGCTGCATAAGCTCTCTCCTTAGTCTTCCGAACCGTGAGTTTGAGATTCGCGCTGCACAGGTTGTACTCGGCGCGGTGAACTCGACTGCGCGGGCGTGCTCACACTTCGGCACTGTCAGCGCGGAGGTTCGGATACCGGAGCCAACAGCGTCGGTCAACAACGCCCAGGACGCCGTCGCGTCGTATCACTTAAGAGTCACGCCCATGTTGCAGTTCCGTCACATTCAGAACCCGACTGAAGCTGCGCCGTCAGCAAACTGATTCAATTCCGCACGCGCTGCACAGAGGGGTGCCCGTTCGCATCAGCCATCCTGCTGCTGACATCCCGGCGCGCTTCGCCCGAAGCGACAACACCCAGGGCGTCGAGCGCAATGTGACAGTTCCGTGGCGGCAAACCGCACGACGGACCATGCGCAACATTGCCCGAGCAATTGGCCATCGGGGCGCGCCTCGAAGGAAACAACCGCACCACGGGCATCGAGCGCGATGTGATTACCCACGCAGTTCGACAAAACCATATTGGTCGAACCGGAGACGCGCGTTTGCGCCCGGGCCGCAGCTCCCCGGCACACAGCCACCGGTGCCCGTCGTGGAGTAGGCGACATTTCCGTATTGTTCGCGCACCAGGGCGCCCACCTCATCGTGGGTCTGATTGATGGTGTTCTTGTTCATGTGCGTAACCTCCGCACCTGAAGCCGAGGACCTTGCGCGAAGGACGCACGTTGTCGATTGGGCCGCGGCCGCGCCACACCCGTTGCGACCCGCAGCATGGCCCGGGGGCCTCCCGAAGCGGCGCGGGGTCAACGGCGCAGGGGCAATGCGCACCCGGCCCCTCGCCTCCAGTTCAGGCCTCCAGGCGCGCCTGCCCTGCGAATCCAAGGCTCACCGTGTCACAGTTCGACAGCGCATGACTGAGAAGCTGCAGGGCGGTGCGGTGCGTCGGGGCTGCTTAGCGGATGACGCGCGCCAGCTTTAGCAACTGGCTGGAGAGTCGGTGCTGCTCGGTCTGCACGCGGGTCAGATTGATGACCAGGCTGGCCTTCTGCTGATCGGAGGTGACCGCAACGGAGGCGCGCCCGGCCTCAACCGCGGGCAGCTCGCCGGTCAGGGAGAGCATGCCGTAGTCGGCACAGGACTGGCTGAGCGAGACGGTGAGATGACCTGAAAAAGCGTACACGGCATCAGCCCACTTGGCGTCCGAATCCGTCAGGGCGGAAGCGAACTTCGCGTCACTGCCCAGCTGTTTCAGCGTCGTCACCAGGCGAGCTGCGTCGGCCTCAGCCCCCCCGCCCAACACGAGGACTCGCGGTGACTTCGAAGCGAGGGTCTGCACATAGTTCAGTGCTTTCCCGAGAATTGCGCCCTGCAGCTCCAAGGTCAGCTCAGGAGCAGCACCCGCCGGCCAACTAAAGAGCACTCCGGCTAGGAGGGTGGTACCGGCGCCAAGGACGTCTCTACGGGTCAGGGTGTTCATGCGTTGCACTCTCCTCACGATAGCGTCCGTTTCAGCGGGCGCTTGAAGAAAATAGATGACGCACCTCTGAACGATCCGTTTTGCGCGGCGCCAGCCTAGGACCGAGCGAGTCTGCAACACTGAGAGCCTTTCGGCTTTCAGTGCTGAAAGGTTGTCGGACTGACTTGGAGTTGGGATCGCCTCAGCGGCCCTTTTGGGGACACGCATCTGGAATTCCTAGCGAGTCCGAAACTGCGCCTGAGCTGGCCCGCGCGCGAACATCGTGAGCGCGAGTGTGGGCTCTCCTCATAGGTTAGGCTCGCGGGTACAACCGAGTTGGAGTTCCTGCGGCAAACACTCCGAATCCGACGTCCCGCGAACGAACTGGGCGCTAGCGGGACCAAGAGGACCGCCGTAGATGTTGCCCCCAAACACCCATGCTGGCGGCGATCCGCTCACTCCACCGCACGGCTGGAATAGGCTACCTCCAGGTGAGGGGCCCGAGGTCGGCCACTGTGTACAATTCGCGCAGGGGCGTCCGTCACCATGCGTCCGCGCGCCCGGTCGTACACGTTTGGTTCGGGCCACGAGAACACGCCTACTCACGAGCGCTTCAGCTTCAACGACAGCTGCAGCGGACCGGGCGAGTGCACCCAGCGTGGGTCGAACCGAAGAAGGCAAGCGGCCAGTGAACGTCGAGTCCCATGGCTGCAGGCGCTTACACGTAGAGCAAAGGGCATGCTAGCGTGAGCCACGCCGTGCCCCCGCTTCGTCTTTCCTACGCAGCAGTCCTGCTATCCGTCAGCGCGTGCGGCGAAGAGCCGCCCTCAACGACCACGGAAAGTGGCACCCCCTGCGTTCGAGAAGCGCGCTCTCAGTTCGTGGATGTGACAGAGAGTGCCGGCCTGAAATCCACGAGCTGGGCGAAGCCGGAGACGTTTCAAGAGCGGCAGTGCCAAACCACGATGGCGATGGGTCCGGGCGCCGCCGCGGCAGACTACGACGGTGATGGTTTTATCGACCTGTTCGTAGCTCGCTATGACCTCGCCAATCAGCTGTTCAGAAACCAGGGAGACGGAACCTTTGAAGACGTCGCGGCCACAGCCGGCGTCGCAGTCGAAGGCGTGCACAATGGGGCAGCCTGGGGGGACGTCGATGGCGACGGAGACGTCGATCTGTACGTGACAGCCCACTTCGGTCCGACGCTGTTGCACATCAACCAAGGGGATGGGACGTTCACTGAGGAGGCGGCCGCTCGAGGAGCCCAGTTGATGGACGTCGCGGGCGTCTGCGCCGGGATGTTCAGTGCCTCTTTTTCTGATTTTGATCACGACGGCGACCTCGACCTTCACACCGCGGAGTCCGAAGAGAACGGCACCGAGCTCACGCGGCTGCTAGTCAACAACGGCGCGGGCACCTTCATCGACGCCACGGAGAGCTCCGGGATCTTCTCGAACCAGTCGGCGTTCACTCCAGTCGTGATTGACGTCAATGGCGACCACTGGGAAGACCTGCTCGCCGTAGGCGACTTTGGTTCGAGCAGGCTCTACCTGAATCAGCAAGACGGAACCTTCGAGGACGTGACGGAGGCCTGGCATGTCGGCACGGATGACAGCGGTATGGGCTCAAGCGCGGCCGATGTGAATGGCGACGGGCTGATCGATTGGTTCATCACGGCGATCGCGGGCCCCCACGATATCGGCTGCACCCAGCTCTGGGGTTGCTCAGGGAATCGCCTATTCATCAACACCGGGGGCGACTTCGAAGACCGAACGGACGAGTACGGAGTGCGTCTCGGCGGATGGGGCTGGGGCGCCGCCTTCGTGGACTACGATTTGGATAGCGATTTAGATATCGCCATGGTCGGTGGCTTCACCCCAGGAGACGATCCGGCGAACTTTGGCGAGCTCCAGCAGGCTCTAGACCCGTTCAAGGCGGATCCGGTGAAGCTTTGGGAGAACACTTCATCGCGGCCGTGGAACGATGTCGCGGGCGAGGCGGGGTTTATTGAGCCGCGGGAGAGCAAAGCGTTCATTCCCTTCGACTATGACAATGACGGTGACCTGGACTTTTTTGTCACCAACACCGGCAGCACCCCCAGCCTCTTCCGCAACGACGCGCCCTGCAACCGCGATTGGCTACGCGTGCTCGCGCGGGGCCAAAACTCGAACCGCTCCGGCATTGGCGTCGAAGTGTACCTGACGGTCAGTCAGGGCGACAAAGAGGTCCGCCGGGATATCTCTGCCAGTAGCAATTTCCTTGGAACGGCTCCGGCGGAAGCCCACTTCGGGCTGGGTGCCGCAGGAGGCAAGGTGCATCGCCTGAGAGTGTACTGGCCCGCAACCAATCGAACGGAGCTGCTACGCGACGTGCCGACCAACCAAGTGTTGATCGTCGAAGAGCCGAACGAGTAGGTGCGAGCACGACGCCGAAACGGGCGAGTAGGAGCAGGTGCGGCGCCGGACCGAGTGGCCCAGCGCCGTTGGCCCGCTGCCGCGGAGCTAGAACTGGTACTGCAGGTTGGCCTGCACCGTGAAATACCCCTTGTCGGAGATGCCGTTGCGCTCTTCACCAACCTCGAAGAAGTCCATCGCGGGACCACGGTCAACCAGCGCTGCGAAGACGAAGTTTGACTGAACCGTCTTGGAATAGTCGTACTTGGCCCTGAGCTGAGCCTCGGTTCCGAGGTAGGCCCCTGACCACTGGACGCTTGAGCGCGCGAGAAACTGGCCCTCGTTCAGCGGGTCTGGAATGCCCGGATTCGTCTTAACGCCAGCGACGGCCGGATCAATGTAGATACCGCCCCAGGTCAGATCCGCAGCGAGCGAGTTGTAGACGCCAGCTGCAGCGAGCGTTAGGTCCCCGATCTTGTGGGAAACCATTAGTTTGCCCAGCATGTACCCCTTGTCGAACAAATAGGGGTCTTGGTCTTGCACCGTGTCGTTCGCGACGACACCCTCCTGAAAAATAGCGCTGTCGAAGGTGTCAACGTCAGTGGAAAGGAAACCGTTCCAGTCCGCGTCGTTCGTGTTGTCGTCACCTGAAATGTACGAACCTACGAGGCTAACCTTGGTGTCCCCGAGGTCCAGTCCTGCATCGAGGCGCACCGCGATACCGGTCTGAGCGAACTTGTCGTAACACACGGCGCCCGGCTTCAAGGCGCGGTTGGAAACCTTAGAAATCCGCTCGGAGAGCTCAGGATGGGTCGTGGCCAAGGTGTCTCCGGCGGTGCCCGCGCCGCACTCCTCTCTAGAGACAGTATCGGCTTGGATCTTGCCCGACAACGCATCGGCGCTGAAGTTGTCGGCGCTGAAGTAGTTCACGTTGCGGAACTCACCCATCTGATAGATGCCGTCGAGGTCGATGGAGATGGGGCCAAAGGCCAGGTGGCTATCGACGCCAACAGACAGCATATTGAAATCTACCGAAGGAAACTGAAATAGGGAGTAGCCTTCCGAGTAGACATCGGTACCACCCGGGTAAGAGTCCTCAGCGTCGATACCGCCAAACTGGTACAGCGCGAAGAGCCCGGCCTTTTGCCCATCGAAGTTAGCGTTCACACGACCGAAAACGCCGTCATTGTCGCCAAGGCCTTGCGGCAAGGGACGAATCGGGTCGGCGGACGGCTCAAGCGGCGCGCGACGGTCCTCCAAGCCTCGGACCCAAGCGACATGATAGTCAAAGCCCGGCAACAATGGCCCCTGAACCTGCATCCCAGCCGTCGCCTCTTTCCAGAGGTACTCGTGCGCATAGAACGGGATCAGGCCCACCGCGAAGCGATGCCCGTCAGCCCGGCCCAGTTCTGTGTAAGCCACGCGCGTCTCAATGTTGATACCATCAGTCGAGAAGGTCCCACCGGTCGAAGGTGCACCGAAGCGCACTCCGCCGATCTCAAGTTCGATGATCGCTTTCACTGACTCGCTTTGGTTGCTGAGCTCTACGAGCGGCCGATAACGAATTTCCGCCTGCGTGCCGTCAACGTCATCGAACCTCGGCAAGCTGGGTGGGAACGCGTCGATGATGGCCCCGCGACGCGGCTCAGTTCCGCCGCCGACCAGACGTGCAGGGTAGTTCCAGAGATCCGCTCGCGTCCCGCTCTTCGTTGGGGTCGCGTAGGTACGCACCTTGTTGCTTGGCGTCCAGTTGATTTGGTTAGTGTACAGAATGAAGCGGTGGTCGAACATGCCGTGCACGCTGACCTTAACGGGGCTCTCTTCTTCGGCTTTCGGCGCCGCGGCACCAGGCGCCGCCGCCGAAACCGCGACGGCAGTACCTTGCGCCATCACGTGAGAAGCAAACAGCAAAGTAGCGATTGAGACGGGCAAAGCGCGAGCGCGGAATGAATTGGCGACAGACATCACGATTCTCCTAGAGGTGTTCACGCCAGCAAGGTCGCACAGATGACCAGATGCCGAAGACCAGCATGCCGAGAAATACCGAAAGTTCCCTGGCCTGTGTGCCTGCTGAACGCAGGAGTAATCTACGTCGCGGCCGCAACGCTTCGCAAGCGGTGAATTCTACGAAATAGAGTTCGCTCGCCGCGGCGCTTTGTTACGACAGAAGACTACCAAGACGCCGTCATTGGCGATCGAAGCGCGGACCGCGCGCGTGATGTGACCCCAGAAAACGGAAACGGTGACATACAAATTTTGCATGTCACCGCTCGACTTCACCTAGCACCAGCTGGCGAAATTACTGCTATGAAGGAACTACTAGCGGGCCTCGCAGAATCCGTCACCGGTTCGCCAGTTGCAGCAGATGTCGTACCAACTGCCGCCCTGAGTGGTTCGAATCACCATACAGCCCTCGCGGCAAGTCGCACCGTTGTACGGGCCGACCTGGTTGTTAGGCTGCTGCGGCGGATTCGCTCCGGTAGTCCCCCACTTGGCGAACTTTCCATCGAGGGGTTTTCCAGCGGTTGCTTTCCCTGTGAAGAACACCACTTCGTCATTGCCCCAGCGCCACTGCTCTCCGGTGGGGCTCATGTTGCCGTTGTCGTTGCTGGTGTCGGGAAAGTCCGTCGCGCTGGTCCAGGTCTGGTCACCTATCAGCCCGAGCACGAAGTCGTTCTCTGCCTGGCTGTTGATGGCGACTAGCTCCATGCCCTTCTGCAGACAAACCAGCCGCGCTTTGGGCTGCGTCCAGAGGTTACCGCCACCCTTGCCGCACTTGGAGTACATCTTCCCCTCGAACATGTGGTCCTGGCAGGCGACGTTGCCCACTGGCTCGATGCATGCGGGTTCGTCCATCATGCCGTCGCAGTTGTTGTCCTTACCATCCCCGCAAACCTCCGGGGCACCGCGGAAGATGGTCTTGTCCGCGTCATCGCAGTCGTACAGCGCAATCGTTCCAGTGGGATCGGCTGGCTTTGCGGCCATCGCTGGTCGGCCATCACCGTCAGCGTCCATGCCCGTCGCGG
>JBDKJZ010000288.1:0-7282 GCA_039796375.1 Pseudomonadota bacterium | reverse complement strand
GAGTGGTGGTCGCTGAGCGCCGCCATGCGAGAAACACTGATGAAGCAGAAGCGGGTGGCGGAGCACCTTGAGGAGCTTAACCGCGCCTGCAAGGGGGCCAGCGTCGGGCGCGCCAGTCATCGCTGCGAGCTGTTGGAGCAAGAGTTCATGCGGACTGTGGCGAGCGCTGTTCGGCATACCTCCGAGTTGCCTGTCCCGAAGAGCGCGCCGTAACCCGAGGGGCCGCTGTCAAGGCTCGGCGGTTGCTGCGGGCCGAAGTGAATACAGAACGTCGAGATCCAGGGTATGGATGGCGCCCCCTGTGTCGTGCGAGTGTTCGCACGATGGGTCGAAAGTCGAACATCAGCGCGCTGTGCTCAGGCGTCGCACGGTGCTCAAGGCGTTGAGAGTCGCCTCAATGGTTAGAACGCGTTCGGTAGGCGTGTGCGCCAAGCTCCAGCGGATCAGGGACCGGTCCAGCCCCGAAGTCGCGCGATGCGCATCCCCCTGGAGTTACGCGCCTCATTTGGCCTCATCGGACTCCGAGCCAGCGTGGGAGACCGAGACATTCGCTGCGGCGGAACCGACGGCTCCTACCCAAACCCCACTGGCGTTGGAGCGTCTGCAGCGGCTCGCGAAAACCGTAGCAATTGCGACCTGACCGAATACCGATCCGCTGACTCGGACAGACGAGGCTAGCGAGGCGCCCCAGAAAGCGGTCTGGCGACCCATTGAAGAATCTGAAGAATCCCCGCGCGGGGGAACCCACGGCTACTCCGCGGCTACTCCGTAGACCCCGCCCCAACCGGGACCTGGGCTTAGCTCAGCATTGTTGCTATTGCCCGTAGGCATGCGCAGCCGATGGTTTCACGCACCCATTTTTCACACCCCCAGTCACGAACTGGAAAAGAAGGTCACGTGGCTTGAACTGTTCTACGACTTGATCTTCGTCGCGGCGTTCATTCAGCTTGGAAATAGCTTGAGCGAGCATATCACGCCTGAGGGCGTGATGGCATTCGGAGCGGTCTTCGTCACGCTGTGGGTCGCGTGGACCGGCTTCACCTTCTACGAGAATCGCTACAGTATCGACGACTTCGTTCATCGCCTGTGCGTCTTCGCGCAGATGTTCGCGGTCGGAGGCATGGCGCTAGGAGCGGGAACGGTGCTCGACGGCGCGGTTGTCCCGTTCGCCCTCTCTGCCGGCGCCGCTCAGTTGCTCGTGGGCGTGATGTACATGCGTGCCCGTCAGCAGCTGGAGGTCGGGCGCGAGTATTCAACCTACTGGGGCACGGTGTTCTTACTCAGCGGGCTGCTCTGGGTTGGGTCAGTGTTCGTCCCGCCTGGGCTGCATTTTTGGGTTTGGGGTCTAGCGACGGTGACCGTCATCGCCGCTCCGCTCAACAAGCGTTCACTCGCGCTCGCCGATCGATTCCCCATCGACTTCGAACATTTGGCGGAGCGCTACGGACTCCTCACCTTAATCGTACTCGGGGAGTCGTTCGTTAAGGTGCTTTCCGCCTTAGCAGTGGAGCAGCGCGGACCGCAACTGTACGTCGAGACCGGCGTGATGTTGCTCATCACCTGCGGGATTTGGTGGATCTACTTTGACGGCATCGCCGGGGCAAAAATCAAAGAGGGTCGCGCGCGCTGGGTGATCTGGCTCTACGGGCACATTCCCCTGCAGATGGGCATCGTGGCGGTCGGTGTCTCGATCAAGAAGGCGATGCATTTCACGTTTGATGAACCCGCGCCCGACAAGTACCGCTGGTTGCTGGCGGGGTTTCTCGCGCTGGTCTTGTTTAGCGCAGCGGTCCTTGACTCGGTCACTGAGCGTAAGAACGCGACGCTCAGTGACCGGTCCCGAGTGACGATGCGCTGGGTCTCCGGCGCCGTGATCCTGCTGCTCGCTCCGGCGGGCCGCACCCTGAGCGGCGGCATGTTTTTGGTACTGCTCACGGGGGTCATCGTGAGCCAGGTTCTCTTCGACATGATGACCGCTCCGATGGAGGAGTCGAAGCACGTTGAGCAGCACAAACAAAGTATCGCCAACCTGGCGAAGGCTCAAGCCCATGCGGGGGCTCACAAAAAGCCGCCAGCGGACCTGCGCAACGCGGTTCGCAAAGGCGCTCCCTCTGAGTTTCGCAGCGACTTGTACTACTATTTCATGGAGGGGGGCTGGCCCCGTGTCTTCGCGGCATTTGGGTTCATGTTCTTACTGAGCAACGTGCTCTTTGCGGCGATTTATCTGCTTGAGCCCGGTAGCGTCGCCAACGCCGACCCTGGATCATTCGCCGACGCGTTTTTCTTCAGCGTGCAAACGATGTCGACTGTCGGCTACGGCGCGATGGTCCCTGCGACGACGTATGGGCACTTGGTGATGACGCTGCAGGTCGCGATGAGCGTGATTGGTATCGCCATCGCCTCCGGCGTAGTGTTCGCGAAGGTGAGCCGCCCTAAGACCAGCGTGTTGTTCAGCGATGCCGTGGTGATTAGCCAAATGAACGGTAAGCCTTGTCTGATCATGCGTGTCGGAAACGCGCGCGGGGCCGAGATCGTCGATGCGACCGCGAGCTTGGTGGTGATGAAGGACGAGTTCAGCTCAGAGGGTAATCACCTAAGGCGCCTTCACGATCTGACCTTGATGCGCTCCAGGACTCCCATTTTTGGGCTAACCTGGACTGTAATTCACGTGCTCGACGAGCACAGCCCACTCTACGGAGCCGACTGGAGTCGACCGAATGAAGTGCTCGTCTCGATGATCGCGACGCTGGTGGGACACGACGCCACCTACGGGCAGACTATCCACTCGCGCCGCATCTACCGAGCCTCCGAGTTTCGACACGGGCACCGCTTCGTTGATGTGCTTGAACAGCTGGAAGATGGTCGCATGATGGTCGACTACCACCGCTTCCACGATACGGTCGCCGACGAAGCCCAAGCGAGTGCAAGCGTCACCAGCTAAGGCGCATGCTTCGTCGCATGGGCTGACGAAGCCGACCGCCAAGGTTCGAGACGAAGCGCCTTTAACGCTGTGAACTATCCGTAGGCGGCTTCGGCGGCTGCTTCGCGTCGGGTTCAAGTCCCGAGAACACGATCGCGGCCCCCAACACGGGTACCAGCCAAATGAGCTTTGTCTGCAGGCCCTTCTGGTCGTCGTCGTATTCGGCGGAGCGCCGCACTTTGAACGTGACCCACACCTGGAACGCCAGGGCAGTCAGGACAGAAAGTGCAGCGAAGACCTCAGAGCGGCTCATGGTCGAATCGATTTAGCCCGAAACTATAGAAACGCAAGGCTTCTGTCGGCCTAAGGTCTTGAGTCTGACTGGTCGTTGGTGCAGGGGACCACTATAGGCGGAGCGCAGATATGGCTAGATTCACATGGTTGACCCTGATCGTTCCGATGCTAGGGGCTTGCGGCAGCAGCAACGCGGGCGACCTTTTTGGTGAAAGTCAATCTGGGGACGGGGGGCTCGATGGCGGCGCTGTCAAATTGGATAGCGGCGCTGTGGACAGTGGATTGTCACAAAGCGGCGACGCAGCGGCGCGCTGCAGCGTCGTCTTCGACTCACCCAGGCCGAGCCAGGTGTTGACACTGGACGACGATCGGGACGAGGACTGCAGCAACGGCGTTCAGCTTGAGCTCGTCATGCGAACGAACCTGGATGAAGGGGTCGAGGTTGAGCTGACGGTTGGCGATGACGACCCCATCACGGCGCTGGTTGACAACGGTGAGATCTACGTCGCTGAGGCGACCTTCCCGGGCAGCGGAGACACCCAAGTGTCCGTGCGTGTCCCGGGATATCCCGGCTGCGCCACTTCGTTTGCGCTCGCAGCGAGCTGTCAAGCGCCGCCGTCCTGCGAGATCACCGCTCCAGAGGGTCCTGTGCTTAACGGGGAGGCAGCGCCGAATGGCGACCGGACGAGCGCAGCTGGCGCACCGTTCGCCGTGTTGGTGGAGGTGAGCACAGATGCTCCCGACGGCGAGCAAGTCTTGTTGAGCACTGGCGCGGTCACGCTGACAACATTGGTTGACGACGGGTTAGCCACGTTCCCGGAGGTTGTCCTCGCACCGGACGGTGACTTCTCGCTGAGCGCCGAGTGTCGCTCCGGCCGAGCATCCACCCCGAGCGCCGTCGTGGCGCTGACCGTTGATGCCTCACCCCCGGAGATCGATGAGACACGCCTCGTGCCCCTCACGGGCCAGAGGTTCACCTTCCAAGAAGACGCCGACCCTCAGACGCCCGAGCTGGAGTTTGACGTGTGTGTACCTGTGCTGAGCGACGATGCGATCGATCTTCAGGCAGGAGCCGCCAGCAACCTCTGCGTCTCCGTCGGAGCCCAGGCGCCGACCTGCGCGGCAGCGACCAGCGGTGGATATCCTGGCGGGGACAACGGCGGGTGCGTGCGCTTGCTCTGCCCCGGCGGCGCGCCGTTTGAGCTCAACCTGCGAGTCAGCGACGCGAGCGGCAACCTCCGGTCTGCAGCAATCACCGGCGTCACGTGCAGCTCGACCGCGCCCCTGGTTCAAATAGTCAACTTGGGCGATGCGACGATCGCTCCTCTGGACCTAAGCCTCCGGATGCTCGCCTCGTCAATGCCTGATGGCCAGCTCCGCGACGAGAACGCTCAAATGCTTGGCGCACAACACGACGTAGTCGCTTGCACCGACAAGGCAACAGGCAGCGCGGTGTTGCTTGGCGGTATTCAAGGCGGCGCGCTCGCGGTGCTCGGGGAACAGTCCAGCGTTTCGGACGCCGCCCCCGGGGAGTGTCCACAAGCGCTGCCGTTCGTCGCTCGCTTCCCGTTAGTGACTTTGCCGGAGAGCATCGAGGGGCAGTCGGGGGCCCTGGTCTCGTTGAGCGAGCTACAGGTGGAGGTGACCGCCGACGGAGAAACCAACCGCAGCGGACCGGTGCGGCTCTGGATTGACAGCTTCCCGCCGAGCGTTGCGCTGCTCTCACCCAGTCGAAGCCTGCTCTGCGAGACCTCTCCGCCAGGAAGCATGAGCATCGCCCATTCGGTGCGTCTCGACAGCAGCGCGTATCCAGCGCCGGTGCAGGCGTACGTCCAGAGCGGGTCGATAGCTGGGTCAAGCGTCAGTTTCTCCGATCAGAACGATGCGCAACCACTCAGCCTGGCTGCCGGTGACGAGCTAGTCGCTACGACGACCGAGCCTTCGGGCAACGTGGGCCAGCTCCCGAGCTGCGTGGTGCCTGGCTTTCAGTGCAACAGCCAGTTGGTCGCACCTGCACAAGGTCAAGTGTTCACCCTCGCTGATGACCTCGATGGCGACTGCGCAAACGGGATTCAAGTGGACTTCGCCGCCACCACGAACGCCGCCGACGGCACCAACACGGAGTTGAGTGTCGCAGGCGGCGCGCCATTGAGCGCGGACGTTAGCGGCGGCGCAGTGAGCTTCACCGATGTCACCGTCGCCGCGAAGGGACCGACCAGCTTGGACTTTAGCGTCGCTGGAGCAAACGCTTGTGGCCAGAGCGTAACGGTGATGGGCGAGTGCGACGTGGCCCCCACTTGCTCTATTCAGAGTCCAACTCAGGCGGTGCTGAACGGCGTGGCAGCGCCAGCTGGAGATCGGGTGAGCTCGGACGGCGCCCCCTTTCGCGTTGCTATCGTAGTCGCGACCGACGCTCCCGATGGGGAACAAGTCGTACTCGACACAGGTTCGGACTCGGTTCTTGGTACGGTGACTGCGGGCGTGGCGACGTTCGCTAGCGTGCTGCTCGCTCCGGATGGCGATCACACAGTGACCGCCGAGTGTTTCTCCGGATCGTTATCAACGCTGAGCAGTTCACGCGACTACACTGTTGACAGTACAGCGCCGGAGATCGATAGCACTGGGGTACTGCCAGTGGATGGGCAACGCTACACTAGGAAGAGCGATGTCAATCCGGGGACGTCCGCGCTCGAGTTTGACGTCTGTGTCCCCGTGCTGTCGTCTGATGCGCTAGATCTACCGGGAGCGGCCGCAAATAATTTGTGTGTCGCCATCGGAACTCAAGCGCCGACTTGTAACGCTGCCCGCGTAGCCGGACTAACAGGCGGCGTTGATGGCGGATGTGTGCGGATGACCTGTCCGGGTTCAGCGGCGTTCTCCCTCAACGTGAGTGTCCTAGACGCAGCAGGTAACGTTGGAACCGACGTGATCAGCGGCGTGTCTTGTAGTTCCACGGCCCCAAGCGTAGCTATCGTCAACATTGTTGACGCGACCGCTTCGCCGGGGAATGTTGCCCGTCGCTTGTTGTCCGCGGGTATGCCTGGTGGGCAGATGAAGGACGCGGACGCCGCGGTCTTCGGAGCGCAACATGACGTCGTCGCGTGCACGGACGCGACGAGCGGTACAGCGCGCTTGCTCGCCGGACCGGCGGGTAGTCCACTGAGTCAGATCGCCACCCTGGCGAGCCTTGCGGCCGCGGGCCCCAGTGAGTGCGCGGTAGATCTGCCACGGGTCGCGCGCTTTGTGCTTCCCACACTGCCTGAGAGCGTGGAGGGGCCAGACGGCAGTTTGCTCAGCATGACTGAGCTCCAGGTGGAGGTGACCGCTGGCGCTGAAAAGAACGTCAGCGGAGCGGTTCGGTTGTGGGTGGATAGCGTGCCGCCCGCCGTGTCCCTAATTACCCCGACCGCAGCTTCGCTATGCGGTAGCTCGCAGCCTGGAAACAGCAGCTTCGTTCAGTCAGTACGGCTCAGCAGCAGCGCGTACCCGGCGGTGTTGGCGGCGGTCGTGAACAATGGCGGAACGGCTGCTCCCGCGGTGAATTTCACAGGTCCCAGCACGGCACAAAACCTGACGTTCCCGGTTGGGAACAACACCTTGCTTGCGACCACTGCAGAACTCTCGGGCAATAGCGGACAGCTGCCGACGTGCACCGTGTACGTGGGAGACCCGCCCGATCTCACTTGGGTGCAGCCTGCCTCGGATACCATCATTCTCAACGCAGAGACCACGGCGGCAGCCTCTGGCACGGTTCAGGATGCGGATGACTTAACCCCAGGTTGGCAAGGGCTCTTGGAGATCACGGTCGGCAACCTGGACTCCGTCGATGTTGCCTCTGGTAGCGTGCAGTTTGAGCTGGACGGCGCGCCGTTGGGTTCGGCTCTACCGCTCAGCGGCGGCGTCGGCGACAACACGACACGGACCGTGACCCTCGACACGGCGGATATTGTAGGCGGGATCCCGGAGTCCACCTCCGTGGTGCTTGGGGCGAAGGTGCTCGGCACCGCCGCATCGCCGAGCACGACCTTGGACTTGGTGGTGGACACCATCATCCCGGGCGCGTTGACC
>JBDKJZ010000287.1:0-7299 GCA_039796375.1 Pseudomonadota bacterium | reverse complement strand
TCGATCACCTCGTTTTCGCCGTCGAGCGTGATGCGCTGTGGGCTGCCCACGACCGCATCGGTGCGCTTGTCTTTGATCTTGACGTTGTACTCCCCCGCCTCGAAACCACGGGCCCGGGTAAGCTTGAACGAGAAGCGTGTGCGCGCTTGGGTCTTTCCGGTGCCCGGATCCAGAAACCCGATATCGACGGTCTCGACCAGCTTGGACTTGTTGGTGAGCGGCACCCTACGAAGCTGCGGCTCGGCGTGTCCATCTTCCAAAGAACGCTCGAAGTAGGTCAGGGGTTCGAACTCGAACTTCATCGGAATGTGGGCAAAATCAGGGGCCTTGTTCAGGTGGACCTCCAAGTCGATGTGCCACGACTCCGCGCTCTCAGCGAGCTTGGTCTTCTTCCAGGCGACCCGCCCCATTGCCGACGAGAGACCCGTCAGCAGAAGCACGCTGAGCACCATGAGCACAATTCTGAGGGACCGTCTTTCGCCAAACATCGTCTTGACCTCCGTAGGTTTCCGCGCTGGCCACCAGCCGCCAACGTGATTCAGCTCATAGCGGCGCTGGCCGCGTTTTTGAAGCGCTAGCGCGAGCCGAGGCACCCCAGATTCGGAATTTCGAGCTTTTTCCCGCAACCCAACCTTTTCGGTCGCCGAACTCCGGGCTCCAGATTCACCCCGGAGTCCCACGTGTCCCACCTCGTCCCCTGTTTCACTGACGGCCACTTCTACATCGGACCCGCTGGAGACGACAGCTGTCGCCCCGCGGCCACCACCCCCAGCTGGCAGGCGGACAGCTGGTCAAATGGGGCTCGTAGGGGCGCCAACACGCCTAACTCGCTGAGCGAAAACCTGCTGCTTGGAGAGTACCTGACGGGCCTGCTTCGAGAATCCGGGTCCGTCGATCGACGCCAGTGGGGGTCAAGGGGCCACTCGCTCCGTCAGCTCGCCCGGCGCCTAAACAACGTGCTCGCGGTGTCCACGATGTGGAGAGCGCTCGCTATCTATGAGCTCGCTAAGTGTCACCCGGAGCTGCACGGCTACAAGCACCTCGGGGTAGGTCATCTGAGCGTCATGATCAGCCTGTGCCCGACCGTGAGGCTGGCCCTGATGAGACAGGCCGAATTCCGACGGCTCTCGAAGCGAGAAATTCAGCGGATCGTGGCTCAAATCCGTGCCGCCATGGCCCGGGGCTTGGATCCGCTGCTTCACTGCGCTCTGGACGCTGGCGGCGCGATGCCGAACTAACCGGGGCGCTGGAGAGACCGAATTCAGCGCCGGGGCCAGATTAGCTTAAGGATTCGGTCGCCCTTGCCGTCCCTTACCCGCAGAACACGTCGATACATCACCGGGGGTCCGAAGCGACCCGGGATTGGAGCACTGCTGTGGGCGAAGCGGAGGGACTCAGCGTCCTGGTAGTCGATGATAGCGCGGTCGCGAGATCGAAACTGGGTGAGCTGTGTGAGCGTGTTCCGTTCGTCACGGTGGTGGGTTACGCGGCAGACGGCGCCGAAGCGATCCGGAAAGCTCGGCAAACGCGTCCGGACCTCGTGTTGTTGGATCTGGTGATGCCGAACATCGACGGCCTGACCGCCCTCAGAATGTTGTGCGGCGGGGTCAAAGACATTCGCGTCGCGGTCGTCTCCTCACTCGGGGGTTCGACGCGGGTCGCCGAAGAGGCTTTCCGGTTCGGTGCGATCGAGGTCCTGAGCAAGCCGGTCCAAGCCCAAGACGTGGATCGACTCTGCCGTAAGGAACTCGGCCACAAGGTCTCCTCGCGCGGGGAACCCGCAGAGGCCACCCGACCCGCATCACGACCCATCGGCATCAAGTTCTTCGGTCAATTTCTACTGGAGCGCGGGGAGCTCACGCTGGAGCAGCTCCGCTCGGCGTTGCACCTGATCGATCGCAGCGTCGGATCGCTAGAAGAGGTCGCCGTCGAGCAAGGGTTGCTCGAGCACGAGCAGGTGGCTGAGCTGAAGGCCGAAGGGCGGCGCACAGGGTATTCGATCCGCGAACTCATCGAGCAAGACAACCTCCTCAACGAAAGCGCAATCAATCAGCTGCTGATGGCTCGCGCCACACGCCAACTGAGCCTCGCGCAGGCTCTGAGCGACCTGCGGTTTCTGCCTCAAGCGAAGCTGGACGCGCTGCTCAGTGAATACGACGAAGAGCGGGCGTCCACAATAGCGGGGCCAGGCGCGTTGCCAGCGCCGCTATCGTCGCACCGGCCGACACACGTCATGCTCGATCTGATCCCCGCCTATCTGCACCGGGTGGCGGGCGTGACGTCGACAGTCAACTACGCTCGGGACCAACAGGCTCCGGCTGAGGGCGCCTTTCGCGTGGGCCTGACTGTCCGGGGAAGCTCACCTATCCGGGTCGAGTTCGTCGCTGATCGAGAGCTAGCGACTCGCCTCGTGATCGGTCTCACCAAACGGCATGATGAATACAGTGACCGATCGCTAAGCGACGGAATGCTTGAGTTCCTGAACATCGTCACAGGCAACACTCTCACGATACTCGAGTCCGAAGGTCTGCACCTAGCGATCGAGGCGGAGAGCGGCAACCACGCTTCAGATCGAGGCACGTGCGTCGAGCTCGTGGCGTCTGCAGGGCGGGCGTGGATCTGTTTGGATGCGAACCCCGACCTGCCGGATCGCAGTTCACAACTCGACCTTCAGTTGGATACAGACCGGTGAAGGAGTACCTGCAAGAACGGCGCAAGGCCGAGCGGGTAGCAACCGACCCACGTCACCCTGTAGAGGTGCAGGTGATGGGCAACGGCTTCCTTGAGGTCGTCAACGCGGTCAATATCAGCATTCTCGGAGTGGGTATCTTCCTGAACCACGGCCTAGATGATACCCATCTCGGGAAACACGTCGAGATTGTCCTGACCCTGCCTGGGTGCAAGGCGATGTTCCTACGCGGCTTAGTTCGCTATCTCGACGGCTACGAAGACAAGCGCTATCTGGGTCTCGAGTTCTCCCGCTTGCCTCCAGCAGCCGAAGCGCAGCTGCAGCGCTACATCAGCGCCAACCGCCACCGCTCGATTCTCGCGCCGAGCTCGCGCTCCTGAGCCCGCGCGGCGACCGCGCCGCCGCCGATATCCGCAAGGTTCAGCGAGGCTTGAAGGCCCTTATTGCGAACACGGATTGAAGCCGCTATGGGTCCCATCGGCCATGTCCAAGACCAAAAACGCAATCAGCCCGACCCGAAGCGAAAACTACCCGGAGTGGTACCAGCAAGTCATCGCTGCCGCCGACCTTGCGGAAGCCTCGGGGGTCCGGGGTTGCATGGTCATCAAGCCTTGGGGCTTGTCCATCTGGGAGAACATCCGGCGCGAGCTGGATGTTCGCTTCAAGGCTACCGGCCACAAGAACGCGTACTTCCCGCTGTTCATCCCGGTCTCGTACCTCGCTAAAGAAGCCCAGCACGTCGAGGGCTTCGCCAAAGAGTGTGCGGTCATCACCCATCATCGACTGGAGGCTGGGCCCGACGGGACGTTGGTGCCCGCGGGGCCACTGGATGAACCGTTAGTGGTTCGCCCGACGAGCGAGACCATCATCGGCGAAAGCTTCGCCAAGTGGGTCGAGTCCCATCGTGACCTACCCCTGCTCATCAATCAGTGGGCCAACGTCGTGCGCTGGGAAATGCGCACCCGCATGTTCCTCCGCACGACTGAGTTCTTGTGGCAAGAGGGGCATACCGCCCACGCCACCGCCGAAGAGGCCCAGGCCGAGACGGCGCTGATCCATAGGATCTACGTCGAGACCGTCGAGAATGTACTCGCGATACCCGTCGTAGCTGGGGAAAAGACGGCGGCAGAACGTTTCCCGGGCGCGGTGGCGACTCACACCATCGAAGCCTTGATGCAAGACCGCAAGGCGCTTCAGGCGGGAACCTCGCACTTCTTGGGGCAAAACTTCGCAAAGAGCGCCAATATTCGCTTCACTGACAAGGATGACCAGCTGAAGCACGCTTGGACGACCTCTTGGGGGGTGTCGACACGCCTCATCGGCGCCTTGATCATGACCCATAGCGACGATGACGGCTTCGTGTGTCCTCCCCGCATTGCGCCGTCTCACATCGTCATCTTGCCGATCTTGTTTAAGGCAGAAGATCCGGAGAAGGTGCTCGAGTACTGTGAGCGACTCGCAGCCGAGCTGCGGGAGCAGAAGTACGCGGGTTACCCCATCGAGGTCGAGATCGACAAGCGCGACAGCAGCGGCGGCGAGAAGCTCTGGACCTGGATCAAGCGCGGCATTCCTCTGCGGGTCGAAGTCGGACCCCGCGACATCGCCTCCGACAGCGTCTTCGTCGGTCGCCGTGACAAGGCGCACAACGAAAAGAAGAGCGTGCCCAGGGCCGAGTTTGTCGCCACGGCAGCGGCCACTCTGGACGACATGCAGCGCGGGTTGCTGGAGCGCGCCAAAGCGTTCCGCGCCGAACACACACGCACCATCAACGCGAAGGACAAGTTCATCAAGTTCTTTTCCGCGACCACTGAACCCGGAAAACCCACTCCGATTCACGGCGGCTTCGCTCTGAGCCACTTCTGCGGCGATACCGACCTTGAGGAAGAGATCAAGAAAGAGTACGGCGTCACGGTGCGCTGTATTCCGCTAGAAGGTCAGCTTGAGGGCAGCCATGAGCCGGGCAAGTGTATCTTCACCGGCAAGCCGAGCGCCCAGCGCGTCTTGTTTGCCAAGGCCTACTGACGCAGTTCGCGCCCGAGGCTCAGGCCGAGCAAGCGACGACGCAGCGAAAAATGACCGCCTCAACCGGGTCAGGGTTGACCCAGCAAGCCGAGCCGAGGCGGTCCGCTGCGCTAAGCTCGCCGCATGACCACTCGGTGCGTTCACTGGCCAGGCGCCCTTGCACTAGCCAGTCGAAGCCGCGACTTTGCCTGTCCATTTCGCTGCTGAAAGTCTCCTTCGGGGCCACTCGAATCATCGAGAGTACCGCGTCTTCAGTCGCGAACACTGGGCCACTTGAGGGGCCGCGCGCGTTGTCCAGTTCGGGATAGGCGGCCCGTGCCCGAGCCACCTTCACGGACGCGCCTCGCGCACGACCGGTGAGTGCTCCCGGTTTCTCCAGCTTGAGCGAGACGTGCTCCAGCTGCGGGTGGGTCGCCAACAACATCGCGCACAGCTCTTCCGTTCCGCTTTCCATCAGGCGGTAGCGACGGAAGCGCAGCATCGCGCCGAGCGCTGTGGCGACGCGATCGTAGTCGACCGTGTATAAGATGCGGCCGGTACGGCCCGCCAGGCGCGTATCCACGCCCAGCTCAACGTCGAGCACCACGCGCTGCTCGACCTCTCGTTCGTGGGGGCGAATGCCCACAATGCACTGCAGCTCTAGCCCGTGGATTCCAATGATGTCCATGCTGCCTCAGTGAGTGACGCGGTCGGCGATTTGTTCGACCACATGGATGCGCACGGGCCAAGCTGCGGCCGCGCGCTGCCACTCTTCTTCGTCGTCAAACTTCCAGTCAGCCCTGAGGCTGTACCCACCGATCACTGGGGGATAGGGCAACCCGACGCTTCGCGTCCGAAATCGCGGCGACACAACGCGGTGCCTATGCGGGTTACTGGAGGTCTCTAAGCCGCTAGTCGCGAGCATCACGAACCGCAGCCAAAAGTCGCGGCCGACTTCTTCCGGCTCCAGCTGCCAGTAGGCGTGAATCTCCAGCGGCACCACCCCTCCGGGGGGAACGCCCGCGCCCGCGGGAACATTGATTTGCTCCACCAAGTTGAAAAGGCTCGCGTTATTCGACTGTTGGTCGATTGACGAGCCGCTGCAGACGGTGAGCATATAGCAGGTGGGCACCGGCCGCGTTTACCATCCACGTCGAACGTTGCCCAGGTTCAATTGGGCAGCCACCCGAACCCCGCCCAGGTTACTTGGACTCTGTTTCAAACCACGAGGAACAGCCGGACTCTCTTCGGCCCGCGGCCCTAGCCCAGCACTCAGCGCGGCTTCACTCTCCTCTATCCGCGGACTCACGATGCTAGCTCAGAAGCTCTACATGAGCGCGGCCGCACAACTGCTGGCAGAGACGCTCCGCACCCGGGAACGCGGTCGTCGGCGTCCTTGGGCTTGGGCACGTCGGCATACCGCTCGTGCGGGCAACCCTCTGCGCGGGCTTTCGAACGCTGGGCTACGCCGTCGACTCGGCCAAGATCGACAAGCTCGACCGAGGCGAAAACTATATGCAGCACGGGGATAGCCACGCGAAACGCAACGAACACGGTAGTGGGTAGCGGGCACAAGATCGTCAAGGCGTAGGGTCGTGGCGCGCTCAGCCTGAGCACAGCAAGAGCTCTCAAGATCAAAAGGGCTAACAATTCGTAAACGCCTGCGTGCAGATGCTGCCGCACAGACAAGCTCCGACTGTTTTGATTTAGGTTTCACCGCGACATTTCGAGCAGGGGGCTGCAGCGCCGGACCGTCCCGAACGCTGGCAGTGGCCCATTGACGATAGCCAGCTTCAGCAGTCCCTGCCTCGAACCCGTTAGGCTGCCGGGCTGGGGCGTTCTTGTGTCACGCTCTGGACGATGGGAACTTCGGCTCAATGGGTCTTCGTGCTGGCGTGTGTGGCGTTCGCTTGCAGCAACAATAACGGCAGCGATCCAGCCACGGACGCTGCGGCTGCCGAGGGCGGTTCCAACGGAGAGATACCGGACGGAGGCAGGTCCGCAGATGCGGCAGCGGCCACTGTGTGGCAGCCGAAAGTTGGAACGAGCTGGCAGTGGCAACTCTCGGGCGGGCTCGAGCCCAAGTACGACGTTGCGATGTACGACGTCGATCTCGTGAACACGACGGACCTGGAGTTCGCAGGCCTCCGAGCAGATGGGCGCATCGTGATTTGTTACTTCTCCGCAGGCACGGTCGAAGACTATCGCGATGACGCGAAGGACTTCGCCGCCAACGACATCGGAAAGCCCCTGCCGGAGTGGCCAGATGAGAAGTGGGTCGATGTTCGCTCTGCGGGCGTGCGCAAGATCATGCAGAAGCGGCTCGACCTGGCGGTGACACGTGGCTGCGATGGCGTGGAGCCTGACAACGTCGATGGCTACGCCAACGACAACGGCCTGGCGCTAGAAGAGACGGACCAAGTCGACTACAACCGCTTTCTTGCCCGCGAGTCCCACGCACGCGGGCTGTCCGTAGGCCTCAAGAACGCTGTGTCGCTCGCCGCGCTGCTCGAGCCGGACTTCGACTGGGCGCTGAATGAGGAGTGCCTCGCGTTTGATGAATGCAGTCTGCTCCGGCCATTCATCTCAGCGCGAAAGCCCGTGTTTCA
>JBDKJZ010000286.1:0-7311 GCA_039796375.1 Pseudomonadota bacterium | reverse complement strand
ACCCCTGGCCGCCTGACCTCGCTCGGCGCTGGAGAAAGCAGACCTATGAAGACGACTATGGTGTCGCCAAGATTGACGCGGACTACGTCCGCAAGTTCTACGACAAGGCTGTACCCGGCATGTACAAGGAGTTCGACGCGCTCGCTATGTTACCAGCGATCGCTCCTCGCCCCTTGCTCGCGATCAACGGCGACACGGATGCGAGGACTCCGCTCGCGGGGCTCAGGTTGGTCGAGACGGCGACCCAGTCGGCATACGCGGCTGCAGGCGCCGCAGACAACTTCATGCTGCTCGTTCAACCCGGCACGGGCCACGACGTGACCCCGTCGTCCGAGCAGGCCACGGTCGACTGGTTCGTCAAGCACCTTAAGCCGTAGAGCGGGCTTGCTGGATGCGCCGCTGGGCCTGCAGCCTGTGCACCACTTGGTCCAAGATCACAGCGACGAGGATGACCCCCCCGACGATGATGAACGTCCAGTTGGTGTTGAGCCGCCAGATGCGAGGAATACCGTCACCATCCTCGTAGACGACTTGGAACATGTTGATGCCGTTGTCGATCACACGCATGATCGCCGAACCGATCACAATGCCGAGCACCGTGCCCTGGCCACCGCGGAGCGAGCAGCCTCCGAGCACGACGGCGGCGATCGCGTACAGCTCATAAGCGACGCCCACCTGCTGCGACATTTGTCCGATGTATGCGCAGTAGGCGACTCCGGCAAGGCCCCCAAGGCCAGCGGAGATGACGTAGGTCAGGGTCTCAACTTTTTTCACGCGGATCCCTGAGTACTCCGCGGCGTCTCGGTTACCGCCGATAGCGTAGACGTAACGCCCAAACACCGTGAAGTGGAGGACATAGGTGGCCGCGGCGATCGCTCCTATGAAGATCAGCAGCGGGTAAGGGATGAGCGGATCGTTGCCCACTTGAATCAGCCCGCCGTTCGCCAAGTCGAGAATCGGCGAATCGCCCATGCTGATCACTGCGCCTTCAACCACGGTTTGAGAGACACCACGAATCGCGAGCATGCCGCCGAGCGTGACGATAAACGGCTGTAGGTTCAGCCGTGTAATTAGGAGCCCCTGCAGCCAGCCCAAGAGCATCGCAACACCCAGGGCCACAGGGATACCCACCCAGAGTGAATACCCTAGGCCCCCGGTCGCGTCCGACGACAGCTTGGCGATCATCACCCCGGTTAGCCCGACGACGGATCCTATCGATAGGTCAATACCGCCGGTGATGATCACGAACCCGATGCCAATCGCGAAAATCCCCAACATCGAGATCTGACGGATCAGGTTGATCGCGTTCGATTGTCCCAAAAAGTCCGGGTTCGAGATTTGTAGGCCGATACACATCAGCACCAGCGCTACGAACATGCCGAGTTCACGTCTCATATATTCGCCTCGCCTGAGGGCTGCTCGTGGGCGCTGCCGCCGGTCATTAAGGTCGCTACCGCCTGCTGGCTGACGCCCTCGCGTGGCAATACGCCCCGAATTCGTCCTTCGTGCATCACCACCACCCGATCGCTCATCCCTAAGACCTCTTCCATGTCGGAGCTGACCATCAAGATGGTGAGCCCCTCCTTCGCCAGCGCACCCATGTGCCGATAGATTTCCGCTTTTGCTCCCACATCGATGCCTCGCGTGGGTTCATCCAGAATCAACACCTTCGGCTTCATCGCAAGCCACTTCCCAAGGACCACCTTCTGCTGATTGCCACCGGACAGGTTCACGACCTTCTGACGGATGCTCGGGGTCTTGGTCTTGAGGCGCGACACTTCGACTTCTGCGACCTTCGTTTCTGTCTTCCTGTCAAGCCACCCCATACGCGCGTAGCTGGACACGTTGGGCAGTGAGGTGTTCTCGGCAACCGACATCGGCAGGACCAAGCCGTGCTGCTTTCGGTCTTCTGGCGCCAAGTACACACCGCGCTCTATGGCGTCGCGCGGCGTCTTGGGCGAGTACGCTTGGCCAGCCAACGTCATACTTCCGCCAACGGCCGGTGTGACACCAAAAATCGTCTGCATCAGCTCGGTGCGCCCTGCGCCAACCAAGCCTGCGAATCCCAAGATCTCTCCGCGGAGCGCCGTGAAGCTGGCCCCAACGGCCACGCCAGGGACCAGCAGCTCCTTCACCTGAAGGACCGGCTCGCGCGCGAGCGAAGAAGACTTGGGCGGAAAGTACTCAGAGCTCAGTTCACGCCCAACCATCATCGCCACGATGGCATCGTGGGTCGCTTCATGCCTGGAGAGGTCACCCACATAGCCGCCATCGCGGAGCACGCTGACGCGGTCGCTGAGGCGCCGCACCTCTTCCATACGGTGTGAGATATAGATAATGCCGATGCCCTCTTCACGCAGCTGTCGCACAATCTCGAAGAGCTGCTCTGACTCGGCGACCGCCAGGGAGGACGTCGGCTCGTCCATGATGATGATGCGCGCCTTCACGGAGAGCGCTTTCGCGATCTCGACCATTTGCCTTTGGCCGGCAGTCAGCGTCGAGACGCGAGTCGTCGGAGGCAGGTCCAAGCCGACCCGCTTCGTCAGCGCGGCTGCAGCAGTGTTCATAGAACGGCGCCCGAGCATGCCGAACAGCGACTTCGATGGCCGCTCGTTACCGAGAAAAATGTTGGCGGCGATGTCCAAGTTCGGGGCGAGCATCAGCTCCTGATGGATCAGGGCGACGCCGTGCGCCTTCGCCAGGGCTACGCTGTCAACCTGGACGACCTGTCCATCAATGAGAATCTCGCCTTCGTCCGGCGCGTGAACCCCGCCCAAGATCTTCATGAGCGTGCTCTTGCCGGCGCCGTTCTCCCCCATCAACGCGAGCACCTCGCCTGCCTCAAGGGTGAGACGCACGCCCTGAAGTGCCGTGACGCCGGGGAATCGTTTGGTGATCCCCCGCATCTCAAGCAGGCTCACGGGACCGACTTCTTCATTTCTTCGAGCGTCGTCGTGAACCCCGCGACGTTGTCCTTGTCGATGACCTCAACGCCAGTATCGATGATTTTCCCTGGCGGAAGCTTCTTCTTCGTTTCTTCCGGGCGAGTCACGAGCTCATGCATCCATTTGGACGCTTGGTAGCCGAACTCGAACGGCTTCTGCACCACGGTCGCTTGAATAGTGCCTTTGGCGATCGCGGCCAGCGTCTCTTCGTCCTCATCAAACACCGCTGCGAGCACCTGACCTGACTTACCCAGACCGTCTATTGCCGCCGCGATCGCGGGACCATTGTAGTTCCAGAGGCCGACGACCAAGCTCAAGTCCTTGTGAGCGTTGATGATATCCTCAACGTTTGAGCGTGCTTTCGCGCGGTCGGTGTTGTCTTCGCGCTTGTCGACGATTTCTATCTTGTGGTCCTTGACGGCATCTTCAATACCCTGGAGGCGCTGCGTGGCGTTGTCGGCAGCGAAGGTCCCCACGAACACGGCGATCTTTCCACCCTCTGGCAGCAACTGGACGATGCGCACGCCCAAAGCTTTGCCCGCCTCGTAGTTGTTGGTGCCGATGTACAGCAATCGCTCCGATTTCTCGGCGTCTGAATCGTGAGTGAGCAGTGTGGTTTTTTTCGCGACCTCGTTGAGGACTCGAACCTGGTCGGCCGGGGCGACGACGCTGACAGCGATCGCATCGTAGCTTTGGTTCGCCAGATTCTGCAGCAGGGTGTTCTGGTCTTCGGGCGTGCCGTTCGGCATCTTTAAGTCGACCTGAACCTTGCCCTCTTTCTCGTACCTGCGAATACCCGCTTCTGCGATCTTCCAGAACTGGCTCGGGTTGTTGGTCACAAACGCCAGCTTGATAATCTTCGGCACTTCAGGCTTTTGCGACGTCGCCGTCCCGGCGGATTTGGTCGCGTCGTCTCTGCTGCACCCGAACGCGGTAGCGACGAGAAACAGGGCAACAGACATCAGGGCCCGACGCCCAAGTGGGTTGGTTTTCATGGCGGCTCTCCTTCAGGACAGTATCTGTGAACAGCAAGGGGCACAGCCCCCCGGGGCTATGCGCGCGACACTCTAAGGGGTGCGTGCGTGGTTGTCACCCCACACGCGCTGGGACCGAGGCTGAATCGCGAGCTGAAGGGCGCCAGAACCGCTCAAAGGAGCAATCCGTAGCCCATCTTCAGCGCGCCAAGCAGGAGCACTAGCCCGAACACGCGTTTCAGGTTGGCTACCGGAACCTTGGCGGTCGCCCTCGCCCCAAGGAACGCGAAGCCCACGCTCAGCAAGCCGATCACCAGAAACGCTGGCACATAGACGTACCCGAGCGCGTAGCGCGGGAGATTGTTCGCCCCTAGGCCCGAGACCACGAAACCCGTCGTCCCGCTGATGGCGATCGGCAGTCCAAGTGCCGCGCTCGTGCCAATAGCGCGCCGCATGGGGACCTGGCACGCGCTCAGGAACGGAACGCTGAGAGCCCCGCCTCCTATCCCGAGCCAAGTCGCGATTGCACCGATCGCGCAACCCACAACAAATAACACGCGCTGTCCAGGAAGCCGGAACTGCCGCTTGAACTCCAGTTGGAAGAGCATGCGGGCTGAGGCGAACATCATGAACACGACAAAAGACACCTTCAGCACCCCTGCTGGAACCCAACCCGCAACCAGCCCGGCGCTGCTAGCACCCAAGACTATCCCGAGGCCGAGGCGAACAGTCAGCTCCCGATCCACGTTGCCTTGCCGATGGTGGGTCCACGTGCTTGAGCTCCCGGTGGCAATGATGGTCGCTAGGCTCGTGCCGACCGCGACGTGCATGACCAGCTCCTCGGAGACCCCAGCCTTCGGCAGGAGGAACGCCAGCGCCGGTACGACCACCAGTCCGCCCCCAGCGCCGAGGAGACCCCCAATAAACCCGGCAGCCGCGCCTGCACTGACGAAACCGACGATCAACAGCAACTGATCAGCAAGTATCACGTGCGGCGCTGAGACCATTAACACGAAGCGCGCGGCGAGTTCAGTGCAGATTCGTCAATCGCGGTGAAAGACTCAGGGACGAGGGCCCCGGGAGGCAGGCGACGAGGCGTCGCGCAGCCGCACGAGCTCCAGTCCGAAGCGCTGGTGCTCTGAACTCTCTTGAAGGCCTTCAGCTTGGGCGGCGCCGGGAGGCTCCGTCGTCGCATCGAACCTCCACTCGACCGAAGCTACCTCCGGTGGCCCGTCACTCTGACTGGTGATCTCGAGCGCGCGCTGGCTAGCGGCGATTCTCCGCCCGCTAAGGTCACGAAGTTCAAGCGCTGCCTCTTGCCGATCCAGCAACATGGCGACTAGTGGCCGCAGGTCGGGGCCCGCGGCTAGAGTCGACTCTCGCTGGCGATCGAGCAGCTCATCCAATGTTGAGAGCACTGTGACCCAGCTCGGGTCCCCACTCTTCACGCAGCGGCGGCCTCGCTGCCCCGATCGGTGCGCCAAAAGCACTGCGCGTACCTCGCTCAGAGGTTTGAGCACCTGCTGGCCAAGCTGATGGGCAACGAGGCTGGTCAGCCCGATCGATATCAGCGTTGCCAACGCCAGCGCCCACGCCCCCGCCGAGCCCGTTGCCCGCGCCGCCTGATCCGCGCGGACAATGGCCTTGCGATTAGCGTTCCCCAGCTCTTCGATGGCGAGGACTACGCGTGCGCGGTTGTCCTGATGACCGCTAAGCGCGTCACCCTGATTGGCCTCGATGACCGACAACGCTTTCCACTCTTCTGGTTCGGTCACATTGGCTTTGGCGTTGTCTAAATGCGACCGAAACACGCTCCGTTCCACCGGGCCCGCGATGGATTGGGTCAACACGGCCAACATGCGCTCCGTCGCCTCTAAGCTGACGATGTTGTCCCGGTGCACCCTTCCGACAGTCTCGCTGGCCCGCTGGATGAGAAACACGCCGGCGAGCCCACACCCAAGATGAGCCACCAAGATAGCGAGAAACGAGAGACGCCAGAGTCGCCAGTGACTCATGACACCTTCTCGAGCATCGCCTGAACAACCCCAGGAGCCGCCGCGATCAACAGCAAGTCGCCTTCCTGAATGATTCGATCGCCGCGCGGGACATCGACGACCTCCGCATCCACCCGTCCCACTGCGACGACCGTCACGCCAAACCGCCGCGGGATCTCCAGTGCCGCCAGGTTGCGGCCGATAAACGATGAAGGCGCCGCCACTTCGGTCAGGACTAGGCCCCGCCGCACGGGAGTGACCGAGCGGATATGGGCGTGCGCTAGCCGGCTCGCTAAGCTACCGGCGAACGCCAGCTCAGGATTGACCACTTCGTCTGCCCCCAGCAGCGTCAAGATTCGCTCGTGGATTGGATCCGTTGCCCGAGCGATCAGGCGCTTGACCCCCATCTGCTTGAGCAGCGCGGAGGCCACGATAGACGCCTCCCGCCCGTCGTTCCCGATAGCACAAATGCACAGGTCTCGGTCCGCCGGGCCCAACGCGGCGAGCGCGGCTTCGTCGGTCGCATCAAGACACACGGCTTCCGTGACCAAGTCTGCGACGGCCCGCACCCGCGCGGCGTCGCTGTCCACGGCGAGCACGTCCACCCCTTGTTCCGACAGCGCTACCGCGACTGCCGCGCCGAACTGCCCCAAACCCAATACCAGCACTTGGCGTCTCATCCTACGTCCACCTTCGTTTCAGGGTAACTGTGATTGGCCCTCGATGCGTTCTTCGAGGTCAAGAAGAAGAACAGCGTCAGAGGTCCGACTCGTCCTGCGAACATACACGCCATGACGATGAGCTTGCCGACCGAATCCAGCTGCGAGGTCCCTCCGATGGTCAAGCCTACGGTCGCTAGCGCTGAAACGACCTCAAAGATCGCGACCTGCGGTTCAAGGTTCTGGGTCAGCTGCAGCGCAACCGCCATCACGAAGGCGACCAGGCTTCCTGTGAACGCCACAGCTGCAGCCTTGTAGACGGTAGCCTGGTCGATCAGGCGCCGACGATACACGACCTGGTGCCGCCCCGTCAGCATAGCCCCCACCGTGAGCAGCACGATCGCGAGCGTCGCGGTCTTGATACCCCCTGCGGTTCCACCCGGGCTTCCTCCGACGAACATGAAGAAGACCATGATCAGCTGCGTGGCGTCTTGGGTCGCTGTCAAGTCCACGGAGTTGAAGCCCGCGGTACGCAAGGTGACTGACTGAAACCACGCGTTGTGAACCTTGTCCCAGGGGCTCAGCTCGCTGAGGGTGAAGTGCCATTCGGTCAAGCCATACGCCACCGCGCCCAGGACGAGGAGCAGCAAACTAGTGACCAACGCTAGTCTCTGCTGGTGGAGTATCGATTTGCCCTGAACCCAAGCGGGGATCGCTAACACGGTGGCCGGAGCGAGTC
>JBDKJZ010000285.1:0-7317 GCA_039796375.1 Pseudomonadota bacterium | reverse complement strand
TCACCGGGGCGGGCGGCAAATGCGGCGCCGTGTCGGGCGAACTCCTGGCGTTCGACGAACCCCAACTTGACCGCGATTTCAACGAACAGTCGATCTGCTGCATCCATCCCCGAGTCTCCTCACTGCCTTCGGCTCTAGCACGCATCTCGCCCTCCGTCGGGCGTCGCGGTGTCCCGACGCCGGGTCCCGCGGTGGCGTCTTCGGGTCACCAGAGGCTACCTCGGCCCACTCGAACGGGGTTGGGGCCCCGAAAATGTCCCTCGGCCTAGCGTCAGTTTATTGATGTCCGCAATTCTCTGCCACGGCCAGCGCTCGAATGGGTTGCGTCATGGCAGGGGATCCGCTTAGCTTGCACTCACCTGGTCTTCGTGCTGGGAGGTTCGGCGAGCGCGCCAGCCGTGGAAAAGAAGTCTTCATGGGTTTCGCGGTTAAGTTTTGGGGAGTTCGAGGCAGCATCGCGTGCCCCTCGCCGCGGCACGTTGGCTTCGGTGGGAACACCAGTTGTCTAGAAGTGATCGCGGGCGAGACCCGCATAGTCCTGGACGCGGGCACGGGGATACGTCCGCTCGGGCATGAGCTGATGCGCGATCAGGTGCGCTCCGCTCACCTCCTCCTGACCCACACTCATTGGGATCACATCAATGGGTTTCCCTTTTTTGGCCCCGCTTTCCAGAAAGAACACCACTTCAAGATCATGGCGGGACACCTGGCGGGGCAAGGCGGTGTGCGCGCTGTATTCGCAGGTCAGATGGCCCAGCCGACGTTTCCTGTGCCGCTAGAAGCCATGAGCGGACAGCTGGAGTTTGAAGACTTCGCCGCGGGTGACTCCTTTTCAGTTGCTCCTGGCGTAGTCATAAAAACAGCTCCGCTGAACCATCCGAGCGGCGCGACCGCCTACCGTATCGAGTACGGCGGCAAGGCGGCCTGCTACGTCACCGATACCGAACACATCGTGGGCAAGCCCGACCAAAACGTGCTCAGTATCATCCAGGGTGCGGACTTGGTGGTCTACGACTCGACCTACACAGATGAGGAGTTCCCGTCCAAGGTGGGGTGGGGACACAGCACCTGGCAGGAAGGTGTTCGGCTCTGTCAAGCCGCAGACGTCAAGCAACTCGCCATTTTTCATCACGATCCCGATCACGAGGACGCTTTCATGGAGAAAGTCGAACTTGAGGCCCGGGAGATGTGGGATGGGGCGTTTGTTTCCCGCGAGACTATGCTAGTCCCGCTCGGGTAACTTGACTCTCTCGCAGGCCATTTCGCGCCGGCGTACTTTTGCGATTATTTCGCACCCGGACGCCGGAAAAACCACGCTCACTGAGAAGCTGCTGCTTTTCGGTGGAGCTATTCAGATGGCTGGCATGGTCAAGGCTCGCGGAGACGCGCGCCGAGCCCGTTCAGATTGGATGAAGGTGGAGCAGGAGCGCGGCATCAGCGTGAGCGCCTCCGCGATGAACTACGAATATGGGGGTTGCACGTTCAACCTGCTCGATACGCCTGGCCACGAGGACTTCAGCGAGGACACCTATCGTACCCTGACGGCTGTTGATTCGGCCATTATGGTGATCGATGCCGCGAAAGGCATCGAGGCGCAGACGCTCAAGCTCTTTGAAGTCTGCCGAATGCGTGACGTGCCGGTGATCACCTTTATCAACAAGATGGATAGGGAGGCGCGAGACAGCTTCGAACTGCTCGATGAAATCGAGCAGAAGCTCGCGCTCGACGTGTCGCCTGCGAGCTGGCCTATCGGCTCCGGGCAGCGCTTTCTCGGCTGCTACGACTTGTTCAAGGAGCAGCTCATCTTGATGGATCGGAAGCAGAAGGACTCCGTCTCTTCTGGCATACGGTGCCAGGGGCTCGCAGACAGCCAACTCGACAGCTTGCTGCCTCCGGAGCAGCTTGAGGATCTCCGAGCGGAGGTCGCGATGGCCCGGGGGCTCTGTCCCGAGTTTCGGCTGCAGTCGTACTTGGAAGGGCATATGACGCCGGTGTTCTTTGGCAGCGCCCTCAACAACTTTGGCGTTCGGGAGCTACTCGACGGCATCGCCGAGCTCGCCCCGACACCTCGTGGGCGCGTGGCGCTAGAGCGAGCCGTTGAACCCGACGAAGAAGCAGTGAGCGGGTTCGTATTCAAGATCCAAGCGAACATGGATCCGAAGCACCGGGATCGAATTGCTTTCGTGCGCGTAATTTCCGGCCATTTTCAGCGCGGCGCGAAGCTTAAGCACGTCCCGAGCGGTAGCATTCTTCGGGTACACAATCCGGTCATGTTCCTCGCCCAAGACCGAGAAATCGCCGAAGACGCTTGGCCAGGTGACATTATCGGGATCCCGAATCACGGGAAACTGCGCGTCGGGGACACGCTGACCGAAGGTGAAGAGCTGCACTTCACTGGGATCCCCACCTTCGCGCCAGAGATGATCCAGACGGTCCGAACGAAAGATCCGCTCAAGGCCAAACACCTTGAGCGTGCCTTGGTACAGCTTGCGGAGGAAGGTGCAGCGAGCTGCTTCAAGACGCGCATTGGATCAACCTGGCTAGTTGGCGTTGTGGGGTCCTTGCAGTTTGACGTCCTGGCTGACCGCATTCGGACTGAGTACAACATCGACGTGCTGTTCGAAGGCACATCGCTGCAGACTGCTCGCTGGATTGAGACACCTGACCAACTAGCTGTTCGGCGCTTCGAGCACGGGAACCTGGCGTCAATGGCAGACGACCATATCGGTCAGCCCGTTTTTCTGGCTCGCAATGATTGGCACCTAGAGCGCACGGCGAAGGATTTTCCTGATCTGCGGTTCTTGAAGACACGCGAGCGATAGGGCGTGGCGGGCTGATGCGTCGAATTCGGCGAGGTGGGGAACCAGCGGCGGTTGTGCGAAACGCCAGCTATCGAGTGGACCCCTGAACCGACAACCACTTGACGTCTCATCAGTACCGTGCAAACCAGGGATCAATCATGATTCAATCCTACTTGCGCCCGACGTCAATTCCCGTGAGCAGCACGGTGATCATCCTCAAGAAGATGCAGGGCAGCGTGTGGCGGGAGACCGGTCGTACTGGGGTGTGCCCCACGCCCGAGTGGCTGCACTCAAGCTACGGCCAGGGTGAGTACGAGCTGCGGCTAAAGGCCGGCAACCGCGTACTTTGCATGGTCGGAGTGAACACCCAGCGGTTAGGCAACCTAGCCGCTGAGTAGACTTCTACCAGCTCGCCTTCTCGTAGGTCTTGTGCCCGAGAAGGAATTGTCCCTCGGAGAATTCATCTGGGCTGAGTTCGCGAATACCGTCGTCGGACATCTCCAAGACTCGATCGGCCACCTGCGAAACCATCTGCCGGTCATGGGTCACGAAGATGCAGCTGCCCTCGTAGCGAGCGAGCGCCTCGGTCAGTGAGCGAATCGCCTCAAGATCCAAGTGGTTGGTAGGCTCATCCAGCAGCAGCACGTTGGGCTTGGTGAGCATCAGCTGGGCCAGCAACAGACGAACAGTCTCCCCGCCAGAGAGGACCTTGGTGGGCTTGAGCGGATCGTCCTTCTTGAACAACAGCCGCCCGAACATTGCTCGCAGCCCCTCTTCGTCCTCGTCGCTGTTGAAGTTCCACAGCCAATCGCGCGCGGTCTGATCCGACTTTGCGATCATTTCGCTGTGTTCTTGAGGCATGTACCCTACCTGCGCCTCGTAGCCCCACTCGATTTCGCCTGCGTCTGGCGTGACCTCGCCTTTCAACAGGCGAAGCAGGGTGGTCTTGCCGATTCCGTTCTTGCCCACGAGCGCGACTTTGGTCCCTCGGGGTAAGCTCAGATTGAAGTCTCGGCAAATCACCGTGTCGTCGAAGCTCTTCGCGAGGTTGACGACGTTAAGGACATTCTTTCCGCTCTGACGCTTCTGCTCAAAGCGAATGAACGGGCGGTCGATGTTCGAACGCTTGAGATCACCCATGGCCTTGCGCTCGCGGTCGAGTTGCTTCTCGCGAGACTTCACCTGGCTCGCTCGGGAACCGGCGCGGAAGCGCTGGACGAAGTCCTGCAAGTCGGAGATCTTCTTTTGCTTGGCCGCGTTGGTCGACTCCAAAGATGATCGGGCCTCGGCTTTGACCGAGACCATGTCGTCGTAGTTACCGCCGTAGACGATGATCGTCTCGTAGTCGATGTCCGCGATCTTTGTGCAGACCTCATTCAAGAAGTGCCGATCGTGGCTGATGACAACGAGTGCACCCTGGTAGGTGAGCAAGAAGCTTTCCAGCCAGCGGATAGAGGCGATGTCTAAGGTGTTAGTGGGCTCATCCAGGAGGAGCGTGTTCGGGGACCCAAAGAGCGCCTGTGCCAGCAGGACGCGGACGCGATCCCCGCCCTGCAATGTCTCTAGACGGTCGCGGTGAAGTACAGCGGGGATACCCAGACCCCCGAGCAGCTCGGTTGCCTCCGCGTCGGCGGTGTAGCCATCCTCCTCGGAGATCACTACTTCGAGTTCGCCTAGACGCATGCCATCTTCAGGACTGAGATCGTCGCCCTTGGCGAGCAATTCCTCTTTTTCCGTGAGGGCGGCCCACAGCTCCGGATTGCCCATCATGACTACGTCGATGATGCGATCATTCTGAAAGAGGCTGTGATCCTGCTTCAGCACGCCGAGCCGACCGCGGTTGCTCACGAACCCGGAGGTCGTGTCCAGCTCGCCGGAGATGATCTTCATGAACGTCGACTTGCCGGAGCCGTTGGGTCCGGTGAGGCCGTAACGTTCCCCATCGTTGAACGTGACGTTCACGTTTTCGAAGAGGATCTTCGTGCCGAAGTTCATCGAGAGGTCTGTTGCTGTCAGCACAATGGGCTCCGTTCAGGGGTCAGAATGGCCGGGGAACCTAGCAGACGAAGCGGCCGTCTGAAGCGAAATATGCGGCAGCTTCTGGATTTTTCGCGCCCTCGGGTGCCAGTGGATATGGCCATCGGCGCAGCGCTGTGCCATTTTGACGAATTTGAAAACGCGGGGCTCCGACGGAGCGTCCAACGTGGGTGGAAGGTCGGCTAGGATCAGGTGGCAAGTTCCGATCAAGAGGACAACTCCAGAGGGGGCGGTGAGCGGCAGTACGCGCCACCGAAGACCCTGCGTCTGGAGACCGAGAATGTTTCCGTTGATGGAGGCCCGGTTCGCGTTGAATCCGGGCTGACCGTGCGAGCGTCGCTAACTCAAGTGCCACTCAAGCGCGTCGCGCGCGAGGCTTCCCGCCGACGCTGGCTGCTTTGGGTTGCCGGGACAGCCTTGGTCACTGGGGGCTTGATTGTCTGGATCGTGGTCGGGGTGGGGAAGCTCGCTTCCCGATTCGCGGCCACGAACGGGGCACAAGCTGGTGATGGGGGTGGAGCTTCAGCCGCCGCAGCAGTTGAAACTTTGGCCGCGGCCTGGGAGGCCCCGGCAGTCGCTACCCAACTGCGCTCAGTCGACGCGACTCCTGCTGAGTCGGCCGCCGCCCCTCAGTCTCAGCCCGCTGAGTCGTCGTTCCCTTCGTCGAGTTTGGCTCCAGAGAACCAGGGTGCAGGGGGCTATGGCGAGCCGCCGGTGGGTGAATCCCCGCGGCAAGTTAGACCTCGAGTTGAGGAGCCTGCTCCGCGGCAAGTTGCGGGTCCGGTCGACTCGGAGCGACCAGCAGGGTCGGCGGCGGTGTCGCGAAATCCAGCGCCCGCGCGTGAAGTCTGGGTGAAACCGTCGGGTCGCAAGGTCTGGCTGGAGTGACCGTGGCGAACTGCACTGGAGTATCGGTCGGAACTTGAGTAGCAAGGTGAGGGTGAAGAGAACCAGCAGCGTCGCCAAGCGGCTACGGGTGCTTGTGTTGGGCTCCCTGATTGGTATGCCAGCGCAGGCTTGGTCGGCAGAGGTGCAGCGAGAGGGGGCAAGTCAGAGCACGGAACCGGTGGCCGCGCTCGCGCTGGCTGAGAAGCTGTTCGAAGCGGGGACCGTCGCGTTCGAGGCGGGGGACTACGGTCGAGCCCTGGAGAAGATGCGCCAAGCCTTCGAACTCTCTCGCGACTATCGGTTTGCTGCGGGGTTGGGCCAGGTGGAGCTACACTTGGGCCAGTTTCGCAACGCCGCGGCGCACCTGGATTTTAGCCTCAGGAACTTTCCCGAGGCGGGCGGTGACAGCGGTAGGCGACACGTGATGGCCGGTCTTGCGGAAGCCCGCCGGCGGACGTTCTCAGTCGCCATACGGACAAATCTTGCCGGTGCCAGCTTGAGTGTTGACGGAGTCGTCGTTGAGCAAACGCCGCTTGAGCATGATCTCTACATCGAGCCTGGTGAACGGCGCATTCGCGCCGAAGCCCCAGGGTACGAGCCGTTCGTGGTCGAACTATTCGGGCCCGCCGGGGGTCACAAGGAGTTGGTGTTCGAGCTGGTGCCGATCGCACCGCGATCGACTCCTAAAGAAAGTGCGCTGACCCCTGCAGCCTGGACCTGGATCGTGGGCGGAGCAGTGACTGTCGTCGCGGCGGGGGTCGGCACTGTGTTGTACCTCGATTCGCGCGCCGACAATGCCCGGGCTGAGGACATCAATGCGCAGCTGGCACAGAAGGAAGTGCGCTGCCTAGGTTCTAGCCTGCGGCAGTGCAGGGAGCTCAAGGACGTCCGAGACAGCGCTGCGACGCATGGGGATCTCGCGGCGCTTGCGCTAGGAGTCTCGGGGGTCAGCTTGCTCGCCACGGTCGGCGTCTTCGGATGGCTGCAACTAAGCGCCGACGGGTCGGGTCAGAACAAACCATCGGCAGGCACGGGGACAACAGCCGCAGGTTGGGCGCTCAGTCCTCAACTTGGGATGTCACGGTCGGGTAAGTTTGCGCCCTCGGCCACGATCAGCGGGAGATTCTGAGCCATGCGTTCCCGCAATACGTTTGTTGAGCTTTGTCCGGTTGGGCGCCGCGCCCGGGCGTGGCTGTCGGTCCTCAGCGTTATGACGTTTTCGTTGCCCACCTCGGCGGCCCCGACGCCAGAAGAGCTCGCAGTTGCCCGCGATCTGTTCGAGTCCGCGCAGAAAGCACAAACTGATAAAGACTGGCAAGCGTGCGAGCTGCAGGTGGCCGAGGCCATTGGCATTATCGAGACGCCGGGGCTGCGCTTCCACCTGGCGTTCTGCAAAGAGCAGCAAGGGCGTTGGGTCGAAGCGCTCGTCGACTACAAGCGCGCCAAGGAGTTGGTGGTGAGTGGGGTCGACGCGCCCGACGTCGAAGAAATGTTGGGTCCAGCCGTGGCGCGCATGGAGAACGGGCTGCCCAAGCTCCTGCTTCGAATGCAGGTAGTACCGGAGGGGACAACCCTGTTCTTGGACGGGCAG
>JBDKJZ010000284.1:0-7368 GCA_039796375.1 Pseudomonadota bacterium | reverse complement strand
GTCCACTTCAACGAGACGATCGCCTGAGAACATCACGCGCGGCGCGCTGTCCCGATCAAGCGTAACTAAACAAGGATGACTCATGCGCGATTCGGGTGTTTCAGGTTGAAAGTGGGCCAGCTATAGGCGCGAGCGAGCATCGCCAACCGAGCGTCGGGATTCACCGCTGCAGGGTGGCCGACAACGCTCAACATGGGGATGTCTGAGTAGCTATCGCTAAACGCAAAGCACTCATCCAGGTCGTACCCCTTGGAGCGCGCGTGCTGCCGGATCAAACGCGCCTTCTCGGGACCCGCAACCACGGGCTTCAGCAACTTGCCGGTGGCAATACCGTCCTTCATCTCGAGGCGATTGGCGATGGTGGTGCACCCGCCAAAGTGCGTCGCGATGCGCTCGACGATGATGTCCAGGGTCCCGCTCACCAGGACGATCTCGTGCCCGGCGCTCCGACTCTTCCTGACCAGGTCGGCTGACTCAGGATAGACGGCAGGGAGCATCTTGGTCTCCACCACCTCGTCTGCGAGAAGGTGCAGACGATCCTCACTCATACCTTCATAGGAACTGAATAGGAGCTCGTTGAAGGTTCGTCGATCCAACAGCTCTGCCACGACCAGTGCTGGAGCCTTCATCAGGGCCCGACCGATGCGGCGGGCGGACTGAAAAGGCGTAGCTTGATTCGCTAGATAGAACAGGGTCGGATCGACCAAGTTGCTTGACACCAGGGTGCCATCCACATCGAAGTAGCACGCTGCCACGGCGACCTTGGCTCTCCTAGTTTGCCTCCGCTGTCAAGTTGAACAAGTAAGGGCTGGCGCGGGCCGAAGGCCGTGTCAAATTAGGGCAGGGGTTCGCCCTAGACGCTTCCCCAGCACCATTCCCCATCTACTCACTGACCCAATGGGGACCGACCGGCGGGTCGTTGCATCTTTTTGGAGCAGATTTTTCAAGCTCTTGGGTGGGCATCCGTACCGACGAGGAACGAGCACTTACTATGACCGGACTCAGCGATTCATCGAGCGCCCAGCGCTCAGGCTCCCCCCTTGCTCAGCACTTGCCCCTCCGCGAGGAGGTAAAAAGTGTACCTCCACCCAACGCCGCGCCGGGCCGGGTGCTGTTCGTCAGCGGGCCTTCGGAGTCCCCAGCCGCGAGACCGCTGGCCATCGCGGGCCACGAGGTCTGTGACTGTCGCTCACTCCGCGCCCTCTGCTTTCAACTCAAGTATCAACAGCCTGACGCCATATTCGTCGAGGCCCACGCCATCGGTCCGATCGATCAGGCGCTGCGCATTATCCGAGGCCGCCATAGCAGCGTCCCAGTGGTGCTCCTGACCGACGATCCAAATCCGGGGCTGAATCCCATCCGCCTCGGGTACTACTCAGCCCAATCGCACCCCGTGGACGGCGAGCACCTCATGGTCGTGGCGGCCCACGCCGTTGCCCACCACCGCATGTTGAAGCGAATCCACCAACTAGAGGTGGAAGCTGCGGGTAGCGGTTTCGGAGGAATTCACGGCGTCAGCGCTTTTGCGCGTCGGGTGTTTCGGAAGCTTCAGGCATTCGCGATGGCCGATGTGCATGTCCTGCTTCAAGGAGAGGTCGGCACGGGCAAAGCACTGGCGGCGCGGGCGATCCACGACCATAGCGCCCGGGCGCGCGGGCCGTTTATTGCGCTGGCATGTGAACGTCTCTCCGACCTTGCCTTCTCCGCCGAAGCGCTCGTCGGAGCCCCAGTGAACCCGCCCGGCATGCGCAGTCAGGGGGCACTCGATGACGCAGACCGCGGCACCCTCTTCCTGGAGAATATTGAAAGCCTGAGCGCCAAGCTTCAAGCGCAGCTCGGACAAGCGCTCTCCGAAGGTACGCCGTCGGACTTCAGACTCATCGCTTCGACCAGCGCGAACCTTCAGGACCTGGCTACACAGGGACGCTTACGCCCAGAGCTACTGAACCACTTGAGTCAATCACAACTATTCATGCTACCGCTGAGGAGCCGCCCGGTGGATATCCCGGCTATCGCGCAAGCGATGCTCGACGCGACTACGAAGGAGCAGAACAAGCCGCGAATCAGCTTGGCGCACGACGCGGCCGACGCGCTGCAACTGCACCGGTTTTCACGCAACGGCAACGAACTCCAGGAAGTCCTCGGCACGGCGCTGCTACGCTGCACCGGCATGACCCTCCGCGCGGCTTCACTCCCGGCGACGATTCAGGTTCCGGCCTTGATCGGCAGCGACCTCGCTCACCCCGCCTCCCAACCCCCCGATTCTGGATCCCACCGACGCCATGTGTTGTTCGAACTCCTGTCCCAGCGACCGATGAAGATTCGGGACCTGGAGCGCTGCGCGATCGAAGCCACCCTGCAGCGCACGGGCGACAACGTCACCCAGGCCATGCGGGAGCTCGGGATTGGGCGCACGACGCTCTATCGCAAGCTCAAGAAGTACGGCCGGCGCTGAGGTTCGGCTCGAAACCGTCCGGGGGTTCGGGCATCGGCGATTCACTGAATGCGCTTTTTGCTCATGGTGCAACTGACACTCATGCGGTAGCACTCGTGCCGTGCATCTGATTGACGACGACGCTGAATTGGACCGGGTTCTCGAGGCGCTGCGAGGTGCCCCCGCCTACTTCATTGACACCGAGTTCGAGTCCACTCGCAAAAAGACCACACTGAGCGTTCTGCAGATCAGCCGGGGGGAGGAGATATTTCTGCTCGACGCGCTGAAGCTCCAGCGCTTGCGTGAGCTCGGGGACGTGCTGGTCCGGGACGACGCGGTGTGGGTGCTCCACGCAGGCCTACAAGACGTGGAGCTCCTGCTTGAGTGCTTCCGCAAGCCGAAACCCCCTAGGTTGTTCGACACCCAGGTTGCGTGGGCCTTGCTTGGGCCGGAAGCAACGGTCTCTCTCGCGTACCTCCAGTTCCGCTTGCTCGGGATCCGCAGCATGAAGACCCATCAGGCGGACGATTGGATGCGCCGTCCACTTCCCCCGAGCCAGCTAGAGTACGCCGCCTCGGACATCAAGTACCTGCCAGAAATGTACGCGAAGCTTGGAGAGCTCTTGACGAGCGCCGGACACGCAGAGGCCGTTGCTGAGGCGTGCCACGAGTTGCTCTGGCCGAAGCCTGACCTCCCGGGTCCGCTATCACTGGCCTCTTTTCGAAACGCTTGGCAGCTCGAAGCCCGGAACCAAGCTGTGTTGAGGTTTCTCATCAGCTGGTACAACGAGCTACCCAGTTTCGAGCGTGATCGAGCACCGCAGGTCAAGGCGCTCCTCTCAATCGCCAGCCGCGCGCCCCAGTCCACCCGCGACCTGGCTCGAATTAAGGGTGTCCCTCCCGGCCTCGGCCGTGGACATGCCGAGACGTTGGTAAGGGGGATTCAAGCCGCACTTCGAAGCTATCAAGAGAGCGAGTTCGAGGAGATCAACCCATTGCCCTACGCCACTTTTGAGGAACTCGAGCTTGAGGGTTGGCTGCAGTTCTTTCGCGCGCGGGTCTCCTCCCTCGCTCAAATCGCTCCGGAGATAGCGTTTCCTATGCGTCTGATGCGCGCGCTGAAGACCGCCATCGCCGAACAAGGGCACAAAGAGGCTCTGCTACCCCTCCTTGACGGCTGGCGTCTGAAGGCCCTCGCCGGCCATGCTGAAGCGTTTCTCGCGAGTATTCGCTAACGGGCCGTGCCGCTCGGCGGCGAAACGCTCTGGTGCGATACGGATTGCGCCTTGCCGGATCGAGGTACGGCGCGCATAAATTCCCTATGGACTTCGCTCCTAGCCCTGAGCTCCAGATGCTTCGTGACAACGTGCGGCGCATCGCCGGGCGTTTTGGCGCCGACTACTATTTGGCCGAATGCCGCGGAGGCGGGCGAGCCCAAGCCCTGTGGGATGAACTGGCAACCAACGGATTCCTGGGCGTGAATATTCCTGAGGAGTACGGCGGCGCGGGGCTGGGCATTTCCGAGCTGATGTGGGTGAGTGAGGAGGTGGCTGCCCAGGGATGCCCGATGCTCTTGATGCTGGTCTCACCAGCGATCTGTGGAACGATCCTGACGAAGTATGGCAGCCCCGAACAGAAGGCGGAGTTCTTGCCAGCCCTCGCCCAAGGCAAGAAGATGGCCTTCGCCATCACTGAGCCCAACGCTGGCTCAAACTCTCATGAGCTTGAGACCCGCGCTCAGAAGGTCGACGGGGGTTACCGCCTCAGGGGCACCAAGTATTACATCTCCGGGTTCGACGAGGCGGAAAACGTGCTGGTCGTTGCCAGGACGGGGAGCGGCCCCGAGGGGCGACGCGCAGAGCTAGGGCTGTTTGTTGTCCCCACACGAGCACAGGGGCTACGCGCCGATCACATCCCTGTGGAAATCTGTGCGCCTGAAAAGCAATATACGCTGTTTTTTGACGACGTCTTCGTCGAGGACGCGCTGATGCTGGGTGAGCCGGGCCAGGGCCTTAAGCAGGTCTTCGTCGGACTGCAGCCAGAGCGTATCCTGGGTGCGAGCATCTCCAACGGCCTTGGTCGCTACGCGCTGGAGCGGGCGAGCCAGTACGCGAACGAGCGCAAAGTATGGGGAGTACCGATCGGCAGCCACCAGGGGGTCGCGTTTCCGCTGGCGCGTGCGAAGATCCAGCTTGAGCTCGCGCGGTTGATGACGCAAAAGGCAGCTTGGCTCTACGACGCCGGTCAAGATGCCGCTGAGTCCGCGAACATTGCCAAGTTTGCCGCGGCGGAGGCCGGGATCGAAGCGCTGGACGCGGCCATACAGACACACGGGGGCAACGGTTTCGCGACCGAATATAAGCTCGCTCACCTGTGGGGCATGGCGCGCCTGCTCAGAACCGCTCCGGTCAGCCGAGAAATGATCCTCAACTACGTCTCTCAGCACACCCTAGGCCTGCCGCGCTCCTACTGAGTCGTGCGCTCGACTGACGTGTCGACTGGCGCCGAGAAAGGCACCAGGTCGGTGTGCCTTCGCTTCACGGAACGCGGCGCAAGCGGTGAGCCTGCCTCGCGGCCCCCTGCTCCCAGGCGCGGTGCTCTTCATCAGACTCAAGTAGGAGCCCGGGAACCTCGGTGGGGCGCTGCGCGTCATCGAGAGCCACAAACACGAGAAACGCGGAATTCGTGTGGGTCACGGTACCTCTCACCGGATCTTCAGCTACGACGTGAACTTCAACCTCCATGCTTGTTCGTCCCACATACGTCACGTTAGCGTTTAGCGTCAGGAGTTGTCCGACGTGGACCGGCGATCTGAACGTGACTGAGTCCACAACCACCGTGAGCACCGGACGCTGAGCGTGGCGCATGGCCGCAATCGCCGCCGCCTCATCGATCATCTTCATGATCAGCCCGCCATGAATTTGCCCAGTGGGATTGGAGTGCTCCGGCATCATGAACTGACTGAGCGTCGCCGCTGAGTCCCGCGGTCGCTTTTTCGGCTTCTCTGGCATTGGGCTCTACCCTACCAGAATCCTTCGTCGCATGTTAAGTGCGGCGAGTGCGGCGCTGCCCTTGGCCAACCTCAGTGATAATGCTCCTCGCGTTCGTGGCGACGATTGCGCAGAACACCGACGGATTGGCGCAATCCCAACCGGAGACGGGGACCCCGGTCGGGCCCAATCCGCCGACGGCGGAGGCCACTCCCGCCGCCTCGACCTTACGGCTCCGCGTCGTCCGGAGCACGCTGGCGAACGGGCTGCGTGTGGTGCTCAATCCGGATCCGCTGAGCTCGAGCGTCGCCGTCGCCGTCACCTACAACGTGGGTTCCAAGGATGAGGAGTTTGGGCAGAGCGGATTCGCTCATCTGTTTGAGCACATGATGTTTCAGGGGAGTCGCAACGTGGAAAAGGGCGCGCACTCCAACTGGATTGCCGCGCGGGGGGGGCGCTCGAACGCCACAACCAGCAAGGACCGCACAACCTTTTTTGAGGTCCTCCCCGCGGGTGAACTGGAGCTCGCGCTGTGGCTAGAAGCGGACCGCATGGACGACCTCGCCGTCAATCGCGAGAACTTTGAGAACCAACGCGCGATCGCCACAGAAGAATACCGCACCAAGTACTCCGGCAGCGTGTACGCGCCGGGTTATGTACGCCTTCAACAGTTAGTCTTCCAGGGGTACTGGCCCTATGAACACCCGACTATCGGGCTCCTCCAAGACCTCGACGCGGCCAGGTACTCGTGGGTTCGGCCGTTTCACGAGGTGTACTACGCGCCGAACAACGCGGTGCTCAGTGTCTCAGGAAACTTCGATATCGAGCGCGCCAGCGCGCTCATCGACAAACACTTTGGGCGACTGCGTCCAAACCCGGACTCGCACGAATTTCAGCGACTAGAACGGCTCCCACGCCAAAACAGCGAGCGCCTGAGCGTCCTCGTGGACGTCAACGCGCAAAGCCCAGGTGTCTACTATGGCTATCGCATTTCGGCCCGAGGGACCCGCACACATCGCGCGCTCGAGCTAGCCACCCGGGTCCTCGCGGGCGGCGATAGTAGCCGCCTGCACCAATCTCTGGTGATTGAGAAAGCCGCAGCCACTAGCGTAGCTGCGTGGACCGCTGGCAACAATGATCCCGACGCTTTGGTCATTAGGCTGATTCTCTCGCCGCTCTCCACTGTTGACACGGCTCAACACTGGCTGGACGGCGAGCTGAAACGACTCCGTCTCATTAGCCCCAGCGACGCTGAGCTCTCGAGGGCGAAGCACCGGATGAGACTGCAACTCCTGCGCGAGTTGGAGACAACCCAAGGACGAGCCGTCAGGCTCGGCGACCACGAAATTAGCTTCGGTGATGCCACGCTTCTGGAGGGGGAGTTGCGCGCGTATGATGACATCACCAACGCAGACGTCCGCGAGGCTGCGAGCCAATTCCTACAGGATACTCGACGTTCAATCGTGGAAATTTACCCACCAGGTTGGGCGCGCGATATCGGTCCAGTAGAAGTCACCAAGACTCACGTCGTCAGGGCTGGCGAAACATTGATTCGAATCGCAGCGCAGTACGGAACGACCGCCGAGGTACTGGCCAAGCAGAACGGCATTAGTTTGAAGAAACCCATCGTGCCTGGGCAGCGTCTACTAGCAACGCTGGGCGCCGGTGCCAAGTCACCCCTCCGCACGCACAAGGTCACGGCGGGCGAGAGCCTAATAGGAATCGCTAAACGTTATTCAATAACGGCAAGCGACCTCGCCGAGATGAACAATTTGTCGACCAAGAAGCCCATCTACCCTGGTCAAGATTTGATTGTCCCTAAGGTCCCTTCGAAGTTGAAGAGCGACACGATAGCGCCCGAGCCCGCTACCCTGAAGAAAGTCATCAAGACCTACACCGTCAAGAAGGGCGACAATTTGATCAGAATCGCTCATCGGTTCGGCGT
>JBDKJZ010000283.1:0-7396 GCA_039796375.1 Pseudomonadota bacterium | reverse complement strand
GCTGCCGGCCACGCGGGCCACGACAATGCGGGCGTTGTAGCCATTCTAGGTGAGGCAGCCGGCGCTGGGAGTAGTCGGCCTGGCCCAAGGCCAGGCTGGTGCGCTACCGAGTTGGGAAACCTCGCTGCGCACCAGCGCGAGGCCGCCTTGGGTGGGTACGCGCAGCGCGCCACCTCTTTCCAGCGGCAGTTGATTCCTGTTGTTTGTTGCCGGCGATGCGTACCTGGCCCGTCTAGCGCTACCGTGGCTCAGCGGGCTCCCGCCGAAGTGCGGGGGCTCCCTCAGGGGGCACTGGTTCGGACCGGACCCTCTCGACTACGCGAGCCAGGTCTTCCTGAGTATCTACTCCGTGCGGGGGTCCTTCCTCGACCACGTGCACATGAATACCGATTCCAAGCCAAAGGGCTCGTAGCTGTTCAAGCGACTCTTGCGCCTCGAGCGCCACAGGACCATGGGCAGCGAGCTGGCACAGCGTCGAGACCCGATAGGCGTAGAGGCCAATATGCCGCAGGGCCGGGACATGGTTCTGTTGCACGGAAGCCCCGCTGTGCGGGATCGACGCGCGGCTAAAGTACAGCGCAAAGCCAGAGCGAGCGCAGACAACCTTGACCGCGTTCGGGTTGGAGACCTCGGAGGGCTCCCTAAGTGGCGTCGCGAGCGTAGCTACCCCTGCGCCAGGAGTCGCGTCCAAGCTCTGGGCTACCAACAGCACCATTGAGGGTGGTAGCAGCGGCTCATCCCCCTGCACGTTGACGACAATCGTGTCCGGATGCAGTCCGCGCGCTCGAACGGCCTCAGCAATCCGATCGGAGCCGCAGCGATGCTCAGTCGAGGTCATGACCACGTCGCCACCAGCGTCGCGAACGACTTGCGCTATCGCCTCGGAATCTGTCGCCACCCAAACGAACTCAGCCCCGGCGCGCTTCGAGAGCTCAAGCGCATAGAGGATCATGGGTTTGCCGAGAATTTGGCGAAGCGGCTTTCCGGGGAGCCGCACAGCCTCCATGCGAGCGGGGATCACAACGCCAAAGCGCAGCGCTTCATCGCCAGCCACGGCTCATCCTCCCCCAAGGAGCGTCTCAGCGTAGGGCTGGCCCTTCACGGCTAGGTCAATTTGCACCAGCGTGCGGAGCAGCTCACCCATGCGTGCAAGTGGCCACATGTTGGGTCCATCGCTGGGCGCGCGGTCTGGGTCCGGATGGGTCTCCATGAACAGCCCGGCGACCCCAACCGCGACCGCCGCCCGAGCGAGCACCGGGACCATCTCCCGCTGGCCACCGGAGGCCAACCCCAAGGCGCCCGGCTGCTGCACAGAGTGAGTCGCATCAAATATCACGGGACAACCGGTTTGGCGTAGCGTCGCTAGTGCGCGCATGTCGGAGACTAGATTGTTGTATCCGAAGCACACGCCACGTTCACAAACCCAGACTTGTTCATTGCCAACTTCACGACACTTTTGAACTACGTTGAGCATGTCGAGCGGCGCCATGAACTGGCCCTTCTTGATGTTCATGGGTTTCCCGGCCTTCGCGACATCCTGGATGAAGTCGGTCTGCCTCGCCAAGAACGCCGGGGTCTGGAGTACGTCAGCGACAGCCGCGACCTCCGCTATCTGCTCGCGCTCGTGAACATCGGTCAATATTGGCAGGCCCAGCTTGACCTTCACCTCTTCGAGCAGGCGCAGACCCGCTTCGATTCCCGGGCCGCGAAACGAGCTCGTCGAGCTACGGTTCGCTTTGTCGAAGCTGGACTTAAAGACCAGACCGATACCGTGGGCTTGCGATAGTTCCTTCAGCTGGTGGGCGACCTCAAGCAGCATCCCTCCCGGCTCGACGACGCAGGGCCCAGCTATCAAGAAGAGTGGTCGGGTATTACCAACGTCGAACGCTGCGATTGGCCCGGTCTTGACTGACATGGATGCTCTCCCTCTTCTGGCGGCCCTAGAGGATCGCCAAGACGACAGCTGCTGAGACAGCAATCTGATAGATTATTTGCGTCACGTCGACCGTGTTTTGAAGGACCTTGACATCGACCTTCGGCGGCACAAGCAGCTCATCGCCCGGCAACACTCGCGTGCCGCCGTCGCCCATGACCACCTCAGCGTTGGGTCGAATGATGATGACGCGATCCTCATCCGAGCGGTCCGTGTACCCCCCCGCATCTTCGATGTAGTCTTCGGCTGTCGCCTCTGGTTCAAACATGACTGCCTGGGCCATCATCACTTCGCCGCTCACGCGCACGACGTGCGTGCGGGCCGGAATGACTATAGTGTCGTCCGCTTCGAGGACGATGTTTCTTTGGAGGTTATCCCGGGCGGTCACCACTCGTCCTAGCGGCTGTACTAGTCGTGCGCGCTCCACAAACTTCAGCGTTAACTCTGCTTCTTTGACTCGAATAGTAGCCTCGCCCTGCGAGGTCGACAATGCCAACAAAGCGCTTCGCTCTAGGCGAAACAACGCATCACCGATCGCGTCTTTTTGTGCCTTGGCGATGGATGCACGCCTGATATGAACGGCACGAGGGTCGGCGAGCGTGGTGTTGACCGGGACGTAGTTCAACACATCAAGCAACCGGCTTCCGCGCTGAACCGCGAGCACTGAGGGTCCCTGGAATTCTCCTTCAAGGCGCACGAGGATGGTGTCTGCCCGCCCGTCGTCCCTCAAAGTGACCTTGTCACCATCGTGCAGCCTGAACTGCCGAAACTCAGCGAAGCTCAGCGTGCGAGCGATCGGGACGCCGTCTCGAACGCCCCCCACCGTGACTTGAGTCGCGCGTGCCGCCCCGGGGATAACCGCGAGGGCTTCGTCGCCAAGAAGGTGTTCGGTAGGGAACTCCAGCAGCGCGGGAACGGACACGTTGCCAACCAGGGTAATCACTGCCGACCGTTGGTGAACGAGCACGGTGTCCCCGTCCTCGAATTGCAGGCTCGGCAGCTGTCCCTTAAGCAGAAAGTCGTAGAGGTCTAGTTGAGCCAGCTGCGCCCCGTTCCGCATGACGCTGATCTTGCGGTAGCTGCCCAAATTTTCGTCTATCCCACCTGCTTGGTCCAAGAAGAACAAGACCGAGTCTGAGGGCACTCCTGCGTAACGCCCGGGACGGCGAACCCCCCCGGTCACGAAGACAGCGACCGGCTTCGCGGTCATCAAGTTCGTGTACACCTCAATATTGCGCGCGAAGACTTGACCGAGCCCTGCACGGACCGTGGTGGTCAACTTGGAGTTCGTGGCGCCGCCAACTTGCACTGGCCCGACCCCGGGCAGAAAGATGTTGCCTTGCCCATCGACGGCTAACACCTGGCTGAATTCGACCGCACCCCAAATGTTAACCGCAATTCGGTCACCAGGCATGATGACATAGTTGGGGTTGAGGCCATCTTCCCGAGCCGTCAGGAAATTCCCTTTAAATAGCTTTGCCCCAAATGGTTGGGGCGTCACTTTCTCATCGATATCCTGAAAACTCGGGTTGGGCGGCTTACGCGCGCTGCTGCTGTCCTCGTCCTTGAGGCGTTCCTGGATATCTGTTGACTTCGGAACTGCCGGCCTAGGGAGTGCTTCTTCGAGTTCCAGCTTGGGAGGCTCTTTGTCTGGGATGTTTTGGGCAAATGCCACGGAGTTCAGAAGCACGACGGCCGCTGCAGTGAGCAGCACCATGCCCAGTGCTACTGCTTTTCGTTTCATGACCCGAAGTGTCCGCACCGTCTTCATAAAATCCTCACAGGCTCGCATGCTCACGCACCGCGGCCACGATAAGCGCGCCAATACCCAACAAGAGAAAACTGATCCCAAACACACTCAAGACTCCGAGCCATCGCGTGGGATAGGTGGAGTCGTCTGGCTTCGACGGTTGGGCGATAACGGCTACATAGCGGTGCTGCCGGGCCGCATCCGACCTTGCAAGTTCCAGCGCGCCGAGCGTGGATGCATAGGCCTTCTCAGCGAACTCTTTTTCCACCATGGAGGCCTCGAACTCCACCAGCGACCCACTCAGCCCCCCTTCCTTCTTGGGATCTATGAGTTTCCTACTCTCGTTGGCGATTTGTGCGCCAAGTGCGCGCACGCGCTGCTCTGCCTCAATCACCTTCGGTGCACCGTCTTGCATGTACGACTTCAATGCCATCAGTTCCGCTCGGGCCTTGGCCAGGTCCGCTTCCAAGGTGGTACGGATAGTCATCGCAGCCGTCGCCGATGCCAACGGGTTAAACTCTGAACGCTCCTGCTGCAGCCTGAGCAAGCCCTTTCGCGCTTCACCCAAGCGTCCTTCGGCGCGCTTGACCTCTGCCTCAGCGTAAGCCGTTCTATCCCTACGCTCACGCTCGGTCAGGGCGTTTACGCTGGCTTCGCTGTAGTCGAGGATCGCCTGTGAAAATTTTCGAGCGCTGTCCGCATCGAAGGCGCGCACTCGCAACGTCAGGGTTCCTGACGCGCTGTCGACGTTGGCTGCGGCCTTTTCTTTGTAGTACTCGAAGGCTTCTTCAAAGGACGCGTCGTGGCTGAGGCGCGACCACCAGTCCCAGTCGGCGGACTGGTAGTGAGCGACGAAGGCATGGTCGTCCTCCAAGCGCCGAAGCATATCGCGGGAAAGAATGTACTCGCGAACCGTCAACACGTCGTGAGCGCTACCGCCTCCGGGGATACCAATCAGCCCCGCCAGGCCCAGCACCGGGGCTGCTTCGGCGGAGTGAATGGTGACGACTGAGTAGGACTCAAACTGGTCGCTCGCGAAGAAAGCGTAGTAGACGACCGAGAGCAATGTCGGCAGAAGCACAAACAGCGACATTCGCGCTGCCAGGCGTCGAGTGCGCAGTTTTCGGAGACGCTCGGCAACGGCTCGACTCGTGGTCTGATTCGCTTGGACTGGCGTCGCAGCTGCGACTACTGCGCTCGACGCCGCCGCGACTACTGGCTCTGGTGGCTTCGCGGTCTCCGGCTCGCTCGCTGCCTTTGCCGCCTTTGCCGCCCTGGCCGCCCTGGCTGCCCTGGCTGCCCTGGCTGCCCTCGCTGCGTCCACCTCCGTTGACGTCTGGGCTTCCGTTGATGTCTGGGCTTCCGCTATCGCTGGGGACGGTCCTACTGCGGTTTCAGATTCTTGAGGTGCTGCCGGCTTCGTCATGCCTGGTACTCCTTCTCGGCTGCATCGACAGAGTCGAAGTACACCAATTTTCCGTCCTTGAGCACCGCGCACTGGGTGCAGTAGCTCCTGATGGTTCCCGGGTCGTGTGACACGATGATAATCGAAGAACGTCCGCTACGCTGAGCGAATGCGGCTTTGCACTTCGCCTTAAATGCGGAATCTCCGACGGCGGTGACCTCATCCACCAAGTAAGCGTCAAAGTCCAGGGCCATGCTCAGCCCAAAAGCTAAGCGGGCCCGCATGCCGGACGAATAGGTCTTGACTGGCATCTCGAAGTATTCGCCCAGCTCGGCGAAATCCATTGCGAAACCCACAACCTCGTCCACGTCTGCGCCGTAGATCCTGGCGACGAATCGACAGTTCTCTTCTCCCGTCAAGGAGCCGGCGAAACCACCTGAGAAGCCTATAGGCCAAGACACGGTCCCCTCTCGGACGATGCGCCCCGAGTCCGGGTGCTCAACGCCTGCAATCAGGCGCAACAGCGTGGACTTGCCTGCGCCGTTCTTGCCAAGAATGCCCACCCCCACGCCCGACGGAAAAGTCACATCGACCGCGTCTAGGACAACGTTGAGCCCATTTCGCTTTGGGTAGGTTTTCGTGACTTGATCAAACTGGATCATAGGTGGTGCAAGCGCCTTCGCGCAACGCGCTCGAAGGTCAAACCAAAGAACAGCAAGATAGTCGTCCAGAGCAGCGGGTACCAGATTGTCACCAGGCGACTCTCGTGCGTCACGAACCATCCGCTTCGAACGATCTCGATCACGTGAAGCAACGGATTGAGCAATAACACTTTTTGCGCCGCACTTGGCAGCTCGTCAATTGAATAGAAGAGGCCTGAGAGCCAGAACAGCGGCCGGAGCAGAGTGGACTGCAGACGCTCGACGACGGAAAAGAACAACCCCAAGCCGCACAAGATCAGGCCGAGACCCATTCCCAGGCCGCTCGCCAAGACCAGGCCGAGGAACACCTTGAGCGGCTGGTCAGCGCGCAGCGGGGTTCCCTGTAAGCAGGCGGCTGCGATCATTAGTAGGGCGAACACAACCACCTTTGTGGCGTACTCGAGGAGTACCCGCGCGACGACGAGGTCTAGCGGACGCACATGCGGGTAGTAGAGCAGCCCCTGATTCGCACCGATTGCAGTGGCGCTGCGCGACACGCTCTCAATAAACAGCGCGAACGGCACGATACCGCTCACCAAGAACTCGAACATCGGCATACCCGAAGGCCCTTGACGCCCGAGAAACCAGTACATCCCTGCGAACGTTCCCACCCACAGCGTCGGTTCGATTAGCGCCCAAACATAGCCTAGTTGACTCTGGCCGTAGCGTGTCTTGGTCTCCCGCAGCAGCACCGCGTAAATGACCTGCCAGGTGATGAATAGGGCGCGCACAGGTACTGATCGCCGGAGCCTAGCGAAGGGGCGGGACGGCGTCTTCCGTTAGAGGACTCGGCTGAAGCGGTACCTCGAACACGTCCGGCACGAAATGCCATGTGTCCCCGACTACTACGCAGGCGAGCCGGGGGCGCCAAGTCAGCGCGTCCGCGCCGATCTGAACGCGCCGGCAGCGCCGATTGCTTGCCGCCTGATATGCCGGTGCAGCGAGCACAAGGCTGACGCCGACTTGAGTCGGCTTGTTCGACGGCAGCTTGCTCAAGCGGTCAAGGACGACCTGCTCCGCCTCGCTCGTCGGCTGCGTCTCAGCCCCTATGTTCGCGGCCTCTTGAAGCTCAAAGTTGGTAGGCCTCGGCTGCCTTGAGCCGCAAGCCGTGACAGCTAAGACCCAAAAAGCCGCGACGAATCCCGCTACCATGGGCGAAACGCGGCATCGTCGATTGCGGGGAAACATACTCACCTCACCCTACTCAGAATCCCAGGCTCGTCTCAACTAGAGTGTGACCCCGGCGGTTGATTCGCAGCGCAGCGAAGCGTCGGCCCAACTACCAGGGCTTGCTTCGGCCGGAACCGGCGGGACCGGCCGAAGCGAGCGGCATCCGGATGTCGATACGCTGCGATTCACACGACCTCGGCTCAAAACCGAAGGCCTATCTCGACCTGCGTACGAACCGCTCGCGCAGTGCGCCTAACCCGAGGCGCCTCGTCTGAGCCTTCTTGATACGAAATCCGACCAGTCACGCCATGCCGAATTCCGAAAGTCCAGGGCTGGCCCGGCGGCTCCAAGCGCACTGTCGCTCCGTGATCCTGGCTGCACTCTGTCAATTTGGAGTCTCTCTCCAGTTCCTCCTGCGCCCGGTCCAGTCCCTGAAA
>JBDKJZ010000282.1:0-7410 GCA_039796375.1 Pseudomonadota bacterium | reverse complement strand
ATCCAGCACATGATGGCCTCGCGCGAACGCCGCAGGTTCAGTCACGCGCCGAGCTTCAACGACCAGTTCTCCTTCGGCTGTCACCACGGCCGCCCAAATGGCGTCCCCCGGAACCTGCGCGTACTCGTGCCACGCAACGACGAATCGATCCCCATTGGCTGTGATGGAAGCGCCGGCGCCCCCGGGTCGGGAAATCGCAGTCACGGGGCCGAGGGTCAGATCGAGCGCGAGCGGCCGAAAGCTGATTCGGCGCCCGTCCAGGTCCGAGTTGAAGACCAAACCCACGCCGGCCCCAGCCAGCGCGATCGCCGGCGACTCGGCCATGACAGCTTCAGGCGTCAGCTCCACGTTTTCGTCCGAGAGCAGTTGGCCGTCTTTTGAGATGCGCTGCCCGAAGATGCTAAAGTCGCGGGCGACGTCACGGCGATCTGCCCAGACCACGATGTATTCCGCCCCCGTGTAGAGAAGATCTGGATCCAGAGAGAAGTCGGGCGCGCTGCTGACCCTCAAGTCCTGCCCGAGCTTGTTCCCCTGGCGGTCCATTCGATTGAAGTAGATTTCAAAGTTGTCATCCCGACGGTCCTCCCACGCGGTGCCAAAGGTCCTGCCCGTCCATATTAGCGGACCCGCGTAGGTGTCGGAGTTGACCCGCGCAACGTCGATCGGGCCAAGCGTGACCTGACCGAGTCTATCGAGCCCAAGGAGCTGGTTTTGGTTGTGCTTGATGCGAGAGGAGAACGACAGCCCGTAGTAGTCCCCGGTGTACGCAATGCCGCCAAGGCCACCCTCAGTACCGACGCCAGAAACCAAAGTGGGAACAGACGCCGGCGGCAGAAACTGAAAACTGTCGTCGACGACGCCGTTGCAGTCGTTGTCTATGCCGTCGCAAACCTCCTGGCCCCCCGGCAGCGCCAATGGAGAAGTGTCATCACAATCGTCCCCACAGGCCCCAGGACTTCCGGGTGCAAAGCCGGGCAACGGAGCGAATGAAGCGTCTCCGTCTTCATCACCAGTGCGCCTGGCCACTGAGCACCGCCCATCTTCTGGGTGACAAAACTCGACTGTGCATGGATCTCCGTCATCGCAGCTGATAGGCGCGAGATCTTGGCAGGCTCCCTCGATGCAGGCCCGCGGGAAACACTGATCTTCGAAGGGACAATCCAACGGTCCCGAACAGGACTCGGAAACCGGACCGCCATCCGCGTCGTTCCCAAGACCGAGCGTCGCTAGTGGCGCCGGACCAAGATGACTGCGTCCTTCGCCACGAGCGCCACAGGCGTTCACCAGAACTGCGACGACCGCGACGAGCACCAGGTCTCGCGTCAGATGCATACCCCATAACCCTGAATGTCGACACTCCCGCAGATCAACCCCGGCTCACACTGCCCAACACCGGGAAACCTGCACAGCTGGGCGCACTGCGTGCCTTGGCCAGTAGCGACGCACAAGAATCCCTCAGCGCATCCACCCTCCGAGCAATCAGCGCCCTGGGTCCCTGAACCTTGGATCCGGCAACGTGTACCGAATACCTCTGGTGCACAAGGATCTGCGGGGTACTCCACGTAAGGGAAACAACCGAACCCGACCTCACACCCGGTCTCCACTCCAAGAGGATCACACTGCCGGTCCTCGACTGGAGGCGCCACGAGTGGACATCCCGGATCCACGAAGGGAGGCTCTTCCATCATGACCGGCGGTACGGTCCCCGGGGGCGCCAGAATCTCAGGGGGCGGCCGACGTGGGGGTGGACTGGCCGTCGCCTCCGGTTCTTGTGGTACGCCGGCATCGGGGGGGCTACCCGCGCCGCCGTTTGCGACCCCGCCCCCTCGGTCAGTGTGGAACTGACTGTTTCCGCCGCAACCAGTCGAGCTGCCCACCGCAAACAGCGTCGCAAGAGTCAGCGTGAGTGGGACTCGCCCATAGGCAAAACGGATCACCCCGCGAGCATAGTCGACGGGCCGTGCTCGGCCAAAGGGATCGTGCGAACTGGCACACTGGCTGGTGGAATGGGTGAAAGCTGCCGCGACGGCGGATCCTTCCACCCCATAGCGACGGTCACGCCGTCGCGTGCACTCAACTTCGCCCTTGACCTCCCACGCCAGCTCGGAGACACCCACGCGTCATGAGCCTCCCGATCGCCAGAGCTGAAGCCCGTAGTTCATCCCACCGTGTTCCCGCGTTTCTCTGCGCCCTTCCGCTGGTGCTGCTCGCAGTTCCCAGCCTCATCGGCTGCGCGAAGAACGAGTCCTCCGAGTCGACCGCCACGGAGCCTGTGAAAGCCGCGAGCACAAGCACTCAAACGTCGGCGGAGTCGAGACAGAATCCTTCGCAGGCCACCGGTCGCGAGGGCGAAGCTGAGGGCAAGGCCGTCGGCGACAAGCCTGAAGCAGCGAGGGGGGTGAAATCGCTGGCAGCTAAGCCAACCAACAAAGTCCCGCCGAGCCCTGGCGATCCCGAAGCCGGCGAGTTCACTTTGGCGGAAGCAACCGCCGGCCTGAAGGGCGATGGCAAGCTGGTCGCGGAAATCGTCACTGAGCTCGGCACGCTGACCTGCGACTTGTACGAAGACAAGGCCCCGCTGACAGTCGCGAACTTCGTCGGCCTCGCTCGCGGAAAACGCGCGTGGAAGAAAGGCGGCGAATGGGTAACAACCCCCTTGTATAACGGAACTACTTTTCATCGCGTGATCAAGACCTTCATGGTCCAGGGAGGGGATCCGAACGGAAATGGCAGTGGCGGCCCAGGTTACGCGGTTCCCGACGAAATCTGGGAGGGCGCTAGCCACTCGGAGCCAGGTCTGCTTTGTATGGCGAACGCTGGCCCTGACACCAATGGCTCACAGTTCTTCATCTTGAACAACGCGTCAGTCTACCTGGACGGGGGCTACACCATCTTCGGCAAGTGCAAGGACCTCGACGTGCTTGAAAAGATCGCCTCGGTACCGGTGCGCGGCGACCGCGCCGTCAAGCCGCCGGTGATTAACAAGATCGACGTCAAGCGCGTGAAGGACTGAGTCAAGCGCGCAGCTGAGCGCGGGCGCCCGGCCACGCCCGCGCCGCTTCAATCGGGTTCGTAGAGCACTTTTTGGGCCCCCTGAAAGTAATAGTAGTCCTTGTAGGCGGAACGCCCGAAGGTCCAAGCGCCGAAGGCGTTCACCAACAGCGCCCAGGTGGCTGCAGCGAAGAAGAGCCCCCGCATCGGGCGCGCGCCCACCGCAAGCAGCGCGAACAGGAACACCGCGTAGTCGTTGCTGAAGCGGTATCCAAACTGAGCCCAGCCTGAGTTCTGGTAGAACAGGGTCGGGACGGCGACTAACAGGACGGTCAGCCAAAGGGCCAAGTGCAGCCACCCTCGACGCTTCGGCCACATCAGCCACAGATAAAGCGGTGTCGTGAACCAGATCGCGAGGCCGTGCGCGTTCACGCGAAACGGCGTCGTGGTGCTGCTCCAGGGCAGGCTCGTCAGAAAGACCCCCAAGTTCCTCGCCAAGTAGTGGTAGTCGAATAGTCCCCACTTCTGCATGCGTGCCTGCCAAGCGACAGTCAGGTGTTGGTACCCGGACTCAAACGGATCGTCAAAGCGCGCATTGTTGTGCCAAAACGTGAAGCCAAGACAGACTAGGATAGGCAAGCTGAACCAGGCGTAGTTGAGCAGCAGTGGCCGTATGCGCACGGACCCCAAGACCGCCCGCAGGTTCGCCACGATGCCTTGCCCCGAGGCCGCCTGCGCACCAGCCGTCCGCAGCGCCTCCAAGGCGAAGAACGGCACTGCGAAAATTAGTGGCGCGCGCGTGAGCGACCCCAAGCCGATGAATAGCCCCGCGAGCAACGGGAACCTAGCGCCGATCGCGCAGAGCAAGTATGCCGCGCCACACGCGACGCCCACGACATGCGCGGCGAACCAGACCGTGCCTTGCTCAGCGCTGAAAAAGTAGACGCTTCCGAAAGCAAAGCACAGCGTCAGCGTGATGTTCTGCACATCTGTCCGCTCGCTCAGTCCGCAGGACTTCAGACGGTCAAGCGCGAGAAACAACAGCGCAGGTCCAAGTCCCGCGAGCCAAAGGAATACCCGCCCGTCGAATACCCCCTCGGGGCTGCCAGCGATCGCGACGAAGGGGAGCAGCAGCAAAGCGGGGAACGGTGGGAAAGCGACGAACCAGCGATCGCGATAGAGCGCGAAGTCGTTGTTGTGTGCGTACGCGGGAGGCCCATCAGCTAGGTGAAGGTCCCCTTGAAGCCAGCCATGAGCGAGGTGAGCGAAGTGGTTGTACGGCGTGTGCGCACCCAACACGTCGGCATCGGCGAAGATGAAATAGACCCCGGTACACAACGCGTAGATGAGGGCTGCTAGAACCAGGCTTTGCCTGCGTGGTCCCGCCCGCAGATAGCTCGCACACCGCAGGTGCCACGGTTGTTGTCTGACGCTCATGTTTGCAACCTCGCCGCCCATGTCTCGCGGCGCATTACACGAGATCGCCGTCGGGTTCGCCAAGAATGCTTGACCAATCAGGAAACACTGGACGTCGCTTACAGAACCGGTACGTTGCGCCGTGGCCCAACCCTTGTGCTCAGTGCTCGTCGCCGACGTCGAACGTGAAACCCAATCAAGGAGCTGGGTCTTGCCCGTCGAATGGCTCACGACTGCGTTTGAGGGCACCGACGCGACTCCGACCGATAAACCCGGCCAGCTGACCGCTACCTTGTTTAAGAACGGCGGGCAGTTCTTGGTCCAGGGTAAGATCCACGTCCAGCTCACCCTGCCGTGCGCGAGAACTCTGGATCCGGTCACGTACGAGCTCCAGCCCGAGCTGTTTCTCGCTCTCACGCAGATTCAGCCTGCTCGGCCCGGATCGCGTCGCCCAGCCCCGACCCCAACCCTGCGCGAGGAAGCCACCGACGCGGCGCTGACCGACGAGGATGCGGCTTTCGACACGTTCGAAGGGGACCGAATAGTGCTCGACGCGTTCGTTCGGGAGCAGATCTTGCTCGATCTCCCGATGTTCCCCTTGCGTTCGGACTTGCGCTCTGCCGCGCCAACGGTTATCCACTCGCCCCCCGAGAGCGCGGCGAAAGTCGCCGAGATCGATCCTCGGCTTAAGCCGCTACAAGCGCTCGCCGAAAAGCTCAAGACCGAAAAGAAGTGAGGTAATACCGTGGCAACTCCGAAACGGCGAACGACCAGCAGACGACGCGACACGCGTCGTGCCAACCACGACCGCGTCTCTGCGCCCAACTTGATCCCGTGCCCCAAGTGCTCGGCACCGATGCTCCCGCATCGCGTGTGCGGTAGCTGCGGTGAGTACAAGGGCCGTGCGATCTTCGCTGAAGCTGAGACCGCTGTCAGCGAAGACCCGGCAGTTTAAAGCCCGGCGGTTTAAAGCCCGGCGACATCAACTCCCTGTGGTGTTGAGTTCCGGCGACATTAACCAATCGGCACGATCCTAGCGGGCTATGGCTGCGACAGAGTTTCTGTCGTGGCCGTTTCACGTTTACGTGCCCGTGCCCTATTTCTTTGCAGAGGCGACTCAATGAAAACTGCGTGGTTGTTCCCTGGTCAGGGTGCGCAAAAAACGGGAATGGGCCACGACCTGGCCAAGACGTCGGAGGCGGCGCGGCGCGTCTTCGAGCAAGCGGATCGAGCGCTGGGGTTCCCGCTCTCGGAGCTCTGCTTCTCCGGGCCCGATGAAGACCTGATGCTGACGGCGAACACTCAACCGGCGATCGTCGCGACCAGCTGCGCGGTGCTCGCCGCCCTCAAGGAGCGCTATCCGAACCTGCCTAACCCCGCATTCGCTGCAGGTCATTCGCTCGGCGAGTACAGCGCGCTGGTCGCAGCCGGGACGCTAAGCCTGACCGACGCGGTGCAGCTAGTACGCCTGCGTGGCCAGGCGATGCAAGACGCGGTGGCACCTGGCGACGGCGCCATGTTAGCCGTCATCGGCGGCGATCCGGCGGCGGTCCAGGCATTGTGTGATGCCGCGCGCGGCGCCGAATCTTTGTCGCCAGCAAACTTCAACAGCCCGGGCCAAATCGTGATCGCTGGGCATAAGTCAGCCGTCGACCGCGCCCTCGCCCTCACCAAGGAGTATGGGTTGAAGGGCATTCCGCTCAAGGTCAGCGCGCCGTTCCATTGCTCGCTGATGGCCCCAGCGGCGGAGCGGGTGAAGACGGCGCTAATGGACGTGACCCTTTCTGAGCTGAGTTTTCCGGTGATCAGCAACGTCCTTGCCGAACCCAACTCAGACGCTGCCGAGGTGCCCGGTCTCTTGGTGCGTCAGATCTGCGGGGCCGTGCAGTGGGAACGGACGCTCCGCGTGCTGGCTGCCGCCGGAGTCACTCATGCCCTCGAGATTGGCCCAGGGAAGGTCCTCGCCGGACTAGTCAAGAAGACCCAGCCGGACATCACCGTTCTCAGCGTGAGCGATCCGGAGTCGCTAGAACAGGTCGAGGCGTTTCTGGCGTAGCTGCTCAAACGCAGGCGACAGGCGGCCGGCCGAACTCGGATCGAAACCCCCCGGTTTTTTATCCTGGCTTTTGGGTACAGCGTGGTAAAGAGGCCGGCTCCAAACGTGGCCGAAAACGGCCGAGTTTTCTTCGAATAGATGTTCGACCTCACCGAAAAAGTAGCGATCGTTACGGGCGGCTCCCGGGGCATCGGCCGCGCGTGCGCGGTTGCGCTGGCAGCCCAGGGCGCAGAAGTGATCATCACCTACGCTGGGAATGAAGCCGCCGCCAAGGAGACCGTCGCGCTGATCGAAGCCGGAGGCGGCCGCGGCGAAGCCGTGTGCTTCGACGTGGGAAACATGGCCGAGACCGAGGCGGCCATCACGGAAATTGGCAAGCGCAAGGGCCGCTTGGACATCCTGGTCGCGAACGCGGGGATCTCGCTCGATGGTTTGTTGCTTCGACTAAAAGAAGAAGACCTCGATCGCACGCTGGCGGTGAATCTCAAGGGCACAATCGCCTGCGCAAAAGCTGCTATCAAGCCCATGATGCGCATGAAGTCCGGGCGGATCATCCTCTTGTCCAGCGTAGTGGGTGAGACCGGCAACGCCGGGCAGACCTCTTACGCGGCTTCAAAAGCGGCGCTTCTCGGCGTCTGCAAGAGCCTCGCGCGCGAATATGCGTCGCGCAATATCACGGTGAACGCTATCACCCCGGGTTACATCGCTACGGACATGACGTCAGCGCTAACCGAAGAACAGCGGCAAGCCATGCTGACTGGTGTTCCTCTGGGACGTCCAGGCACTTCCGAAGAAATCGGTGCTGCCGTCGCTTACTTGGCCTCTGATGAGGCCGCGTACATTACTGGGCAAACACTCCGCTTAAACGGCGGAATGTACATGTGAACCACTCATCTCTCGCTTCATCGTGAAGCGGCAACTGGAGGCAAATATGGCGGAAGACATCA
>JBDKJZ010000281.1:0-7412 GCA_039796375.1 Pseudomonadota bacterium | reverse complement strand
TCACGTGAGCGGTTTCAGTCTGGCGCAGCGAAGGGCGGCGCCCCAGAACCCCTCCCGCCTTGTATACAGCGATTCTGGCGTCACGCTACGCATTGCGACTCGGTGAGACACGAAAACAAATCCTCTAACGTTTTCGTCCTCGGTTTACTGGACGTCAGGAGCGAGGATGGAAAGGTCTAACGTTTTCGCCTAGGGAATTTCGCGGCCGCCAGCGACCTAACGCAGAAAAGTTCTAACGCAGAAATGTTCTAACGTTTGGGCGAAGGGGGGCCGAGACTTGCGGCTGTTCGGGGGCAGGCCGCGGACAGCCCCCAAGTACAAGGCTGAGTCCCTGCTCGGGCTTCTGGCGCTGCACGATGAGGTGCTCGGCTATTGCGGTGGGCCTGCAGGCGACGCCCACGCGGCCACTGAGCAGCGGCCGTTTGAGAGCTACGCCTTTCGATCGGGCCCGGCGGGTACACCGGGGGTTGTTGAAGTGGTAGCAATTGCTACGGATAGTGTTAACAACGAAAACAGTTTTTGAGCTGCGCCTTTCGATCGGGCTCCGCGGGTACACCGGAGCGCCTGACGGAGGGTGGCTCGAACCGGGGGCTGCAGGGCCGCACCCGACCGACCGCGCGCGATAACCCAGAGACGCAGGCCCGCTTCACCCCAAAAAACAAGTCTAGTTCTCAAGGTCACGCTGGGGTTAGCGGGCCGCGATCGAGACTGCCGCGAGTGAAGTCAATGCAGGGGCCGTGCCGACTCCGCGACGGCCGCTCTGTCCAGGGTGTATTGCTTAATACTTTCAAATGCTTTATGCGCATCAACGGGTGCCACGGCGAAGCGTGTCCGGCCGCCGTCCCTGGGCAGGTGCTCGGAACCCTGCACAACTTTGTGCAAAGTGCGGGGCTGCGCTGTGTGGAGATCTGCACAGCGCGATTCCGCTTTCTAGTTTTGAGGCCCCGCGGTAGCCATCCACGGGTGGCAGCAGAGACGCATCCCGGTAACTGGTTCCAGGCCCGAGCAGACGGCCTTGATGCGACCCAACGTGACCTGTTGGGGCTCCTGGCGCTGCACGATCAGGTGAATATCTCGACCCTGACGGACTCGGCTATTGCGGTCGGTCTGCAGGCGACGCCCACGCGGCAACTGAGTACCACGACCGTTCGTCCGCACCTGGAGGCTATGATAGCGGCAGGGGTGGCCCGTGAGGCGAACTCGAGCTTCGGCGTCATCTCATCCGGCCGACAGCTTGCGCTGCGCGACGCGGCCGCGCGCGGGCGGCTCCGCGAGTTGGCCCGGGTCGTCAGCGCGCGTCTGTTCCCGCAGCGCTACCTGGGAGGCCCTGAACCGGCGATAAAGAGTCTATTCGAACTCGATGTCGAGCTCGCGCACGGCGGGCCAGGTGTCGACGGAGCGCTCACGCAGGCCCTGGGCAACGAAAAGGCTCTGGGTGGCGTGCCAGGCCTGGTGGTTGCAGGGCGTTCGGTGTTCCCGGCGGTGGTTGAGGCTTTCGATCGAGCTTGGTTCGAGCGGCTCGGGGAACCGATACAGGCTCGCCTGCTGGAGCTTGCCGTGTTGTTCGCTGAAAGCGCCGGCCGGGGTTTGGGCGAGCTATACGACTACGCGCTCCAGCGTCCTGCGCTGTTTTCGTCGAACCCCGCCACGCTCTCCGGGCTGTTCGGGGTAGCGACGCTGGCGGGCGACTTTATGGCGGCCGAGGGTTTGGCGAAGTCCGCGCAGGGCACCACTCGGTCGACGCTCGAGGCGGCGCTTGCGCTTGCGACGGGCGCGTTTGCTACAGAGGCTACGTTTGTCCCACCTAAGAAAGATGAGGCCATCGGCGTCGCGAGGTTGCTTCAGGGGTTGCTGTTGCTCGGCCGTGGGCGCGCCGAAGATATCGATGCCGCTAGGCGCATTGCGCACGCAGGTAAACGCAAAACCGGCGCGTTTCGAGGGGCTGCGGGCTGCCTGGAAAAGCTGATAGAGATATCGCAAGGGCTACTGTCCGCGCTCCCAAAGGGGGCCCTTAAGTCATTCGGCGACACGGATTGCCTCGAGGGCTTACTGCGAACGACTTGCGCGATTTGGGTGAACGACGCGAGCGCCGTTGCGCTGGCACCAGTTCCGTTGGAGCGCTACCCCGACTACTTCCGGCATGCCGGTCGACATTGGCTCGCGGCCCAGCACCGCGCTTGTCTGAAACACCTGTCAAGCGCTGGATCCGTGGGCGCAGTCAGTAAACAGCAGGCCGCCGAACCTGAACGCAAGCGCCCGACAACTCTTGATGAAATGACGGTGCGTCCGCTCTTCGAGCTACGTGCCGTCAAGGAGCCGTGGGAGCTGTCCCTTGAAGAGCTAGAACGAGTCGCGGGACGCGCGGAGCCCTCAAGCGCAGCGCGTCCCGCGACCGGACAAGAGCGCATCCTCTGGCGCGTGTCTCCGCTCAACCTCTATATCGAGCCTTACCTTCAAGTCGGCAAGGGGCAATCGTTCACCCGCGGTCGCAAGCTGGCCATCAAGCACCTGCTGCCGGGAGCGAAACAGCTTGAGAGCCTTCCGCCGGAGGACCGCGCAGTGGCTGTGCACGCATGCGAAAAACGCGAAGCGAGCTATGGCTACGGCTACCCACAAGTATTTCACTTCATGGGAAGCGGTGCTTGGCTTGCCCTGGTCGGGCATCCGCGCGTGGAACTTCAGAGCACCGAACAACCCGTCGAGGTGACGCGCGGCAGGGTTCAGATCGTGGCCGAAGCCCGCGGAGACTCCCTGGTCGTTCGGCTGGAGCCAAGCCACGTGAGCCGGGAGCTGTCAGTTCAGCAAGAGCCGGGAAAGCTGATTGTCTACCAGCTTGAAGCCCGGGCGGTGCCGCTCCTGGATCTGCTCCGCCCGGGGCTCACGCTGCCGGCAGCCGCGAAGGAACGCGCGTTGGCCTCGCTCGGTCGCTTGGCGCACCTAGTGCCGGTCCAGACTTCGGAGCGTACCGCCGCGAAGCCGGTGCCTGCCGACGCTCGGCTCTGGCTACGCGTGCTGCCGCGTGGAGGCGGCTTATCGGTGGCTGCATTCGTCAGGCCGCTGGGTGCGGCCGGGCCGGAGCTCTTACCCGGCGTCGGCGCTACGCATTTGCTGGGTCACCAGGGCCATGAAGCCGTGCAGACGGAGCGTGACCTGAGCGCTGAACGCAGCGCGCTCAACGCGCTGCTGAAAGAGTGCCCCCGAGTCGAAGGTTTGGGTCTGGCAGGCGACTCGGTTTTTCTTGATGACGCCGTGTCTTGTTTGGAGCTGCTCTCGGTGCTGCAACGACCCGATTGCCAAATCGTTGCCGAGTGGCCCGAAGGCGCCTCACTCAAACTGCGCGGGCGCGTCGGTCGCAGTGCACTGCGCGCGCGTGTAGAGCGCGGCGCTACCCACTTTTTCGCCGAAGGCACGCTCACTATCGACGACAACTTGAGCCTTGAGCTGCAGGAGCTCGTCGCACTGATCGCTGAGAGCCCAGGCAAATTTACGCGCCTCGCGAATGGCGACTTCATCGAACTGGAGCGCGAACTGCGCGATACTCTGGAACTGCTCGGCGCAGCAAGCGTCGAGCTGGCCAAACAACGGCGCGGGAAACCCGGCGTGGCGTTATCGCGCAGTGCCTTCGCGACGATTGAACAGCTATCGGCGGAGGACTCGGGCTTCACGCTCGGGAGCGACGTGGCCAGCTACCGAGCGCAGCTCGAAGCCGCTTTTTCCCGAACGCCCAAGTTACCACGCGGGCTCGAAGCGGAGCTGCGGGACTACCAGCTAGAAGGCTTTCGCTGGCTGGCTCGGTTGGCTGACGCGGAGCTCTCCGCCTGCCTCGCGGATGATATGGGCCTTGGCAAGACGCTGCAGGCGGTCGCGCTGCTGCTCTATCGAGCCAAGCAGGGGCCCGCGCTGGTGGTCGCGCCTACCTCCGTCTGTGAGAACTGGCGGCGCGAGCTGGCACGCTTTGCGCCCTCGCTTGAGGTGCGCGTGTTCGCCGGCGCCGGCCGTGAACGGGAGTTGGAAGGGCTGCGCGCCCGACACATCGTGATCACGAGCTACACCCTCTTGCAGCAAAGCGCCGAATTGCTGCAGGGGGTACATTTCGCCACGGCAATCCTCGACGAGGCTCAGCTGATCAAGAACGCGGAGTCCCAGCGCGCTCAAGCCGCCTGCGCCCTCGACACGTCAGTTCGGTTCGCGCTCACCGGCACGCCCGTCGAGAATCACATTGGCGATCTGTACAGCATCTTCCGCTTCCTTGCGCCTGACTTGGTGGGCACCTGGCCGGCGTTCAATCGCCGCTTTGGCGCGCCCGGCGGAGAAGCGGGCAATCAAGCTCGCCGGTCGCTGAAGCGCTTGCTTAAACCCTACCTACTCCGCCGGACCAAGGCGCAGGTGCTCGATGAGCTGCCGCCCCTAACGGAAATCGAGCATCGCGTCTCCTTGAGTCCGGCCGAGGTCGCTCTATACGAAGGCATTCGCCGCAAAGCGCTTGAAGCGCTTGAAGCGGGCGCCAAGAACCCTCAGGCGCGCTTGCGCGTGCTCGCGGAGATCACGCGCCTGCGTCGCGCCTGCTGCCATCCGCAGCTCGTAGCTCCCAACGCCCCTGCGGGCAGCGCCAAACTGGATGCGCTGATTGAACTGATCGTCGAGCTCCGCGATGGGCGTCACCGCGCGCTGGTGTTCAGCCAGTTCGTCGACGTGCTGACGCTGGTTCGGGCTCGTCTGGATACGCAGGGCATCCCCTACCAGTATCTCGACGGTTCCACGCCGCCCCCAAGGCGCACAGCCGCCGTCGATGCTTTTCAGGCAGGCGACGGCGATGTCTTCTTGATCAGCCTCAAGGCAGGGGGGTTCGGGCTGAACCTCACCGCCGCGGACTACGTCATTCACGTCGATCCCTGGTGGAATCCGGCGGTTGAGTCCCAAGCGTCGGACCGTGCGCACCGCATCGGACAGACGCGTCCAGTCACCGTCTATCGGCTGATTGCCTCGGGCACGATCGAAGAGCGCATTGTCGAGCTTCATCAAAAGAAGCGCGAGCTTGCCCACTCTCTCCTCGACGAAAGCCACACTGCCGCAACTCTCAGCCCCGAAGACCTTCGGGAGTTGCTCAGCCCTTAGACGCGACTGCAGCGCATGCCCACCAACCTCGCCATTGACGATGATGACCTTTTGACCGAGGCTCAGCACGTGGGCTCCCCGCTGTGGCTTAACCCCACGCCGCGCAGAGAAGTGCGGCGTCGTTATCGATTGGCTCACCCACCTCGATTGGACAGGCCCGTTCAAGTTCCTCATCTCTGAGTTCTACGTTGAGTGCCGTGAGCGTTTTCTTCGCGTCTTCCATGAGCTTCCCAAGCTTCCGCTCGCCGACACGGACCTCCTTGTCGATGGTCTCGGCTTGCTTCCGAATGCTCTCAGAGGCGCGGCGGATCTTGTCGAGACGCGTGAGCTCACCGAGCAGGCGTTGTTCGATCCCCTGCAGTGCCTGCAGGTCGCCATCATCGCAAACCGTCTTGCTGCGGGTTGCCAGAGCCACAGCGACCATGAGCGCGGCCTGCAGGTACGGGGCCGTGTTTTGGTTCTCGTCGTCCCAGATGACCATGATGTCATGTCCGTACCGGGCGAACGTAGGGAACCCGGCGCCTGCGTGTGAGCGGGCCAGCACGAAGATGCCAGCGCCTGCGTCGCGGTTCTTGCGTGCAGTGGCGATCTCGTTGAGGCACCTACTCAAGGTGTAGCTCTTGTCGCGCTTGGCCTCGATAACTACGCGGTGACCGGCGAAGGCGTGGTCAGCGGGAAACTGGATGACCAGATCACCGACCTTGCAGTTGGGGCGCAGGCCGACGACGTTGCCGGTCGTTTCTACGATGTAGCCGTGGCGTCCCAGGCTGTCCTGCACGAAGTCCGCCACCGCATCCTCAAACACGCCGCCACCGCGGGCGCTACGTTGTTCTTCGCGGCGCCGGGTCTCGATGCGTTGAACCGCGTCGCGGACGTCGCGCTGGAACTCGGCGCTCTGCTTCCGTGCTTCATCAAGCTGTTCCTTCGTTGACTTGGCGTGTTCGGCCAGCAACGACGTCAGTGACGTCGTGATCACGGCGAGGGGAGAGCCCTCGTGTGCGGGGTTGATGGCTTGGAGCAACTCCACGCGCGCCTGGTGGGTCTCGCGCCGGAGTTGGTTCAGCAGGGAGTCTTCCTGGGTCGTGTCCAGGGCCGCGAGGGCAATCTTGAGCTGCTTGGCCTGGTCGTCTTCGGCCCGTTTCAGCTCTTCGCGCAGCTTGCCGATGAAGCGGCCGACGGCGCCATCTTCTTGAAGTGGGTCGAGGGCCTTTTGGAACTCACCGTGTTCCTGTTGAAGCACCGCTTTCAGTCGTTCGCCGAGTACGCAGACGAGACCCTCGCTGTCGGTAGGACTCAGGCGGCGGAAAAGCGCGCTCTCCTCTCCCACATGCTTCATCAGAGTATCGACCAGCACGCTGTTACGTGGACCGAGGTGCTGCTGGAGCAGATGGGCCAGCGTGCCCTGGTCGCCCATGAACTGGCTGAGGCGGGCACCCAGTTCCCCGCTCTCTGGGTCAAAGTAGCGACTAAGCGCAGTTGCGATGGCCTTTTCCTGGAGCGCAGCGTGTTGTCGCAGTTGTCCGTCCAGGTCTTCGGTCAGCGTCTTTCCGATGTCCTGTAGACGTGCCTCCTCGGCTTGCCGGTAGGCGTTCATCAGGGCCCGCAGGCCAACTTGCCACGCGTCGTGCGCAAGTTGCTCTTGCTGAGGCGGACTCAGCGCCTCGAACGTCCGCAGGGTGTCAGGGCGCGGGTCGTGTACACTAACCAGCACGGCGTTGGGGCTGGCGGTAACCTGGGCGTTGAGGGCCGATGCGACTAGGTGTGTACAGTGAGTCATACCGGGCGCTAGAGCAGGAAGCGTTCCATGTTGCGACCCCGGGTCGGCAACAATGTTTCTCCCAAGCTGGGCGCATTGGACGAGCAATCAGCGAAGCGCGGCAGGGAAAACCTCTTACGCTGGCGCAAGATCTGTTACGGTGCGGCCTGTGAGGGTACTCGTCTGTTGGGTAGGCAATACGGACCTGCGCGCTTCCCAGGGGGAGGCGGCGGCGGGACTCGGCCCGATTGGGCAGGCCCTCCAGGGCCTGGAGTTCGACCAGGTCGTGCTTTTGTCGAACTACCCGAAGAAGGACACCACCAGCTACGTGCGCTGGGCCAGAGCGCACACGACGGCCAACGTGACCCTGCGCCAGGTCGCGCTCGAAGACCCCACGCACTTTGCGTCAATCTACAAACTCGCTGACGAGGCGCTTGAGGAATTGCGCGCCGCGGCGCGCAAGAACCGCGAGGACCTTGAGCTCACGCTGCACCTGAGTCCCGGCACTCCGGTGATGGCGGCCGTCTGGGTAGTTCTCGGC
>JBDKJZ010000280.1:0-7417 GCA_039796375.1 Pseudomonadota bacterium | reverse complement strand
GGTTGAAGATATCGTGCACGCGACCACGACCCTGCTCGCAAGCCTGGTCACTCAAGCCCCGCCTAAAGATCGTGCGGACGAAGCCGCCAAAGCGAAGCAGCGATCACAGCAGCGCTTCGGAAACAGCTAGAAGGTAACTAGGGTTGGCCATCAGCTGATGGACTCGATGCACCACTCCTTGAGGCCACCAGGTGTTTTGAGCTCGAACTCGTCCCCCAGCTGCTTGCCGACAAGCGCCCTTCCGACGGGCGTCTGAAGAGTCACCGGTTTCACCCGCACCTCGTCAGCGCACACTTCGCCGCCGCCGGCGGCGGGCACCAAGAAATAGTGGGCAGTACCCTGCGCGTCACTGACGCTGACCAATGCGCCGAGTCCAACGGTCGACCCCGGCGGATAGTCCCGTGGCGTGAACGCGGAAAGTGTGGCCAGGCTGGTCTCCAACCCAACGACCCGGACGGCCTGTCCCCGCGCAAGGTAGGACGACTCGACGGCCCGAGTGTCTTTGTCGTTCTCGGGTCGGCTCTCTTCGTGGGTCGCGCCCTGTTGCGCGTTTCTCTGGGCAGCGAGAGCGGTGGTCAATTCGGCCTCCGTGCGAGCAATGAGCGCGGCCAAGAGACGGGACTTTAGGGGGGTCGGGGACGTCAACACAGTACCTTTCGGGTCCGAACCAGCGAGACTGGACCTTTCAGGTCCGAGCCAGCGAGACTGGTCAATGAGCGACTGATCAGGGATAACTAACACAGACGGAGTCACCCGCACTTGGAACCTACAGACCTCACCCCTAGAGCGCCCCCCAGCGCCGCCAAGCCGGTTAGGTGCTTGAACTGCGGCGAGGAACTCCCGTCCGACTTCGTGCGGGACCGGGATTACTGTTTCATCTGCGCTGTCCACGTGTCGTGTCCCTGCGCCGACGAATGAGGCGCAATCTGGGGGACGACGCTGGGTGACTCCTGAGAGTACTCGGGACTTAGTCGCTCGGTGCGGGCTCCCCTGACCCGGCGCTGAGCGTTGAGTACTCAGCGTCCAGGCTGCTGGCGAGCTTCTTCGAAATGCCCCCGAGAGCTGAGAGTCCTACGCGCAGCCGCGCGCGGCTAATATCCGGGCCAAGCACTTGCAGGGTCTCGAAGAGCGGGGTGGAGACCGCGCTACCGGAGATCGCGACGAACAAGGGGAACAGCAGGTCCCGGATCTTGACGTTTGTCTCCGCGCTCAGGCGCTGCAGTTCAAGCTTGAGTTGTTCGGCGGTCCATTCCTGTGTAGCTTCCAAACGACGGCTGGCGAAATACAGCACCCGCCGGCAGTCATCGGCGGACAGGCTCTTGTGTTCGAAGCTCGCTTCGGTCAGTTGAGCCGGTTCGGCGAAGAAATGGGCAACCTTCGGCAAGATGTCGCTGAGCTTGTCGACGCGTTCTTGGATCAACTTGAGAATGGGTAGGCCGTACTCAGGATTCAACGTCCAGCGACGGAGCTCTTCTGCGAATCGTTCACAGGTCAGGTCTTCGCGGATGTAGCGGCCATTGAGCCACCCTAACTTGGCGAGGTCGAACACGGGCCCCCCGAGGGAGACCCTCTTCAAGTCGAAGCTCTCCGCCATTTCGTCGAGGGTGAACTTCTCTTCGCCGTTGGGCATAGTCCAGCCCATCATCCCCAAGTAGTTGAGCAGACCCTGGGGCAAGTAGCCCATGCGTTGGTAGTAGCCGATACTCGTTGGGTTTTTTCGCTTGCTTAGTTTGCTCTTGTCCGGATTGCGGAGCAAAGGCAGGTGACAGAGCTGCGGCGCTTCCCATCCAAAGTACTGATACAACAGCAAGTGCTTCGGAGCGCTGGTGATCCACTCTTCGCCGCGGAGCACATGCGTGATACGCATCAGGTGGTCGTCGACCACGTTCGCGAGATGATAGGTCGGCATTCCGTCGGCCTTCACCAGCACTTGCATGTCTACCTGAGACCACTCGATCAGGACTGCGCCCCGCAGCATGTCCTGAATCGTGCAGGTTCCGTCGCGGGGCACTTTCATACGCACCACGTGCGATTCGCCCTTGGCCACACGCTCTTGCACCTCTGCCTTCGAGAGGGTCAAGCAGTGGCCATCGTATCCGACGCTTCCCTTGGCAGCGAGCTGCTCTTTGCGCAGCGTCTCAAGCCGCTCCGCGCCGCAGAAGCAGACGAAAGCGTGCCCCTTGTCCAAGAGGATTTGGCTATGCTCTTGGTAGATTGCCCCACGCTCGCTCTGCCGATAGGGTCCGCAGGGCCCCCCAATGTCCGGACCTTCTGCCCAGGTTAGGCCGAGCCACTTAAAGGAGTCGAGGATGGCCTTCTCGCTCTTGGCTGTGCTCCGCGCGCGGTCAGTGTCTTCGATTCGCAGGATGAACTGACCGCCGTGTTTTCGCGCAAAACACAGGTTGAACAGCGCTACGTAGGCAGTTCCGACGTGGGGATCGCCGGTGGGGGAGGGGGCAATGCGAGTGCGGACGGTCATTGGGCCGCGGACACTACCGGCTGGGTGGGGCGAGCGTCTAGCGATCCTTCCTGTCGGGCGCCCGAACGCTCGACACCGCAATTCCAACGGTTGTTGTCTTCACAAAGCGCAGCGACCCACGTGGCGTTCGGGGTCCGCTGACTCCGTCGAGGGCAGTGCTCAGGGCGAGAAACCTACCCGCCCACCAACCGGCGGGCCGAGGCCGGCAGCCAGGTGTCCCGAGCGCCAGTTTCCGAGCGGGCCTCAAGGGCTTAGGGGCAGCAATAAACCGCAATTCGCGGCTTGATTCGATGCGAGGACTGCACAGCGTTCGCGGTGTAGGGGGCATCATCCGATGCTCGAGAAACGCGGTCCATGGGGAAGATTTGCCTCGCAAGGGCTGCGCTCGCGGACTTCGGCCGGCAACCGGGCCGCAGAGTTTTTGATTTATGTGCTGGGCAGGGGCGCAGAATAGAGCTAGCCAACGCTGGCAGCAAAGGACCTCATACGTTGTGATGTCCCGATAAGATGAGCTGCACTGCAATAAAAAACGAAGTAGCCGCGGCTTCCCTAGGGCGCCGTGGTGCAAATCAGTAAGGAAGAGTATGTCCGAAGGAACGATTAAGCGATTGACCGATCGCGGGTTTGGATTCATTGACACCGGCGCGGGTAAGGACTTGTTCTTCCACATGTCAGCGGTCCAGGGCAGCTTCGACGACCTCCGTGAGGGGCAGCGCGTCGAGTTTGTTGAAGGCCAGGGACCGAAGGGCCCATGCGCCGAGAGCGTCCGTCCTCTCTGAGGAGCTACGGGCTATTCCTGAGCTCACGCTCCTGCGATAGCTGACGCTACGACCGAAGACACGGAGGCCTCGCGGCTTCCGTGTCTTTTGCGTTGATTCGCAGCCCAGGATGCGGACCGGCTCTTACTTGAGTCGGGTCTGCAGCAGCTCAGTGAGGGCGCGACATGCGTCGACGGTCGTGAAGATGCCCACGACCTTGTTGTTCTGAACGACGACTGCCGAGCCGTACTTCTTACTAGCCATTTCTGCCGTGACCTCGTCCAGCGGGGTGTCAGGCGAGACGGTGTAGGGGGCTTCGGTCATGGCTTCTTCGACCAACAGTTTGTCTGCGTCGACTCCTTCGAAGGACTCGATCAGCTTGATGTCGCGGTCAGTCAGGATTCCGAGCAAATGCCCTCCGCGAAGCACCGGTAGATGCCGAAAAGAGTGTTCGCTCATCATCGCGGCGGCTTTCCCGATGGTTTGGTCACTGCCGATCGAGTGAGGAACGGTGGTCATGTACTTCTGTATGGTTGGGATCGGTTTGCTCATTGTTCCAGCCAGTGCAAAGGGCAGACCAACCCAGAGCACCTGTCCTAGAACGGCTTCCGCGCTATTCATCGCTATCCCGCGGCGAAGTCTCTGCGGTAGGCGAGCTGCCCGCGCGCAAGTTCTGCCTGTTGGGCAAGCGTCGGTAGACCGGCGGCCCGCGGCGCCCCTGAACTGTGTGTTCCCTGGAGTGCCTCTAGGGCTGCGGCCAGCGAGTGCAGAGCGCGGTGCTGTCCACGTCGTTCTTCCGCAGGGAGTACAAGCCGGTTCGCAACATCGGGTGCTTCTTCAGAAGCACTGCGCAGCTCTCGTAGATGGGCACGGGGGGCGCCATCAACCACCGGACCATCGCATCGAACAGCAACCAGCCCTGTGCGGTCAGCGCTGCAGGACGTTCGCCCGGAAGGAAACCCGCCCGCCGCGCGGGAGCCCTGCGCCCCACCATCTGGGCTTGGGACTCATATCCAAAGGAGAAGAGCGCAGAGCTATTCGTCGCCGCGCTGACGACCCCGAGCGTGGAGGGCTGCGCGACGAGCCCATTGTTTGCAGCGGGGCTCATCCAAATCTCCACCGTTCCGGTCAGGTCGGCGTTGAGTGGGTGCTGGACAGCTATCGTCACGCTATTCGTGGAGCCTGAAGCAGTAGTTGGTCCAAAAGAATGGTCCGCCAGCAAACTATCGTCCATCAGGACCATTGGGCGCAGACTGTCGGCGAGCTTGGTCCCAAAGTTCATGCGGTTCACGCTGGCAGCGACGACGATGATACCTCGCTGGGCGACGTCAGCGAGTGTGACATTCTGCTGAAGAACCTCACTCACTGTGAGGCCTAGGGCTCCGAGCCGCATTTTCACCTCCAGCTCTTCGGCTACGCCGCCTGCGGTGACAAAAGCCGCGCTGGGTTCGAACGTGCAGGTGGCACTGCACCCAGCGCTTTCAGGGGTTTCGCAGGCTTCACCGGCGGTAATGTTGACCACACCATCACCGCAGGCCACTTTGGTGCAGTCCAGGTCGCAGGCTACCGACTCTGCGCCTGAGTAGTCGCATGTCTCGCCCGCCTTCTGGTTGACGAAACCGTCGCCGCACTTTGCGGTCGTGCAGTCGGCGTCGCATTCAGCGTCTCCCGCGACCGTGTCGCACTCTTCGCCGGCGCTGAAGTTGATTTGCGTATCGCCACATTTTGACAACTGGCAGTTCGCGTTGCACGAAGCGGTTTCTCCGGCGTCGTCACAGGTTTCGCCGATGTCAGGGTCGACGATTCCGTCGCCGCAAGAGCGTAAGGTGCAGTTGGCCCAGCAGGTAGTTGTCTCCCTTTCGTCGTCGCAAGCTTCTCCGGCTTGGTCGTTGACGATCCCATCGCCGCAGCTCGAGAAGGTGCAGTTCGCGTTGCAGTCAGCCGACCCACTTTTGTCGTCGCAGTCTTCTCCGGTGTCAGTAACCCCATCGCCGCAGGTCGGCGTGGTTGGGCATCCGACTCCGGTCCGCAGGTCGCACTCAGGCGTCCCGCTATCAGGGCTGCCGTCCGCCGGGATGGCGGCATCCCTGCGGGGCTCTATCGTTATCGTTGGGGTGTCGTCACCCGCGTCCGCCTGAGAACTGGCTTGCAAGTCGGACTTGCTGAGGTCGGACGTGCAGCTTACGCAATACGCGCCTGTGACGAACAACAGAGCGCTAATCAGGAGACGCATAGGCAGAGCAAGGGGCGGGTCGAGCAAACTTCACTAGGCTATCGCGTTTCCGCTATCCGAGCCGGTATTAGTCGAGGAGCATGGCGGATACTGCGTCATTCGGCGACTGCGGGCCCGCAACCGTGTGCGCGCATGTCGGAGCAACTCTTCAGTAGCTAGGACTCTCCTGGATCTTTCTACTCCTGAAAGACTATGCTTGCGTCTAAGGCTAGCTGCTGCGCGGGTGTCCTGGGCGGTCGTACGAGACCGGGACACTGACGAACTCGCCTAACCTCTTGCGCGGGCATCCTGCGGGTCGGTCTCCCGGCGCGTCTGGGCTGTCACACGAGCGACCCCAAATCGGGCCGAAGACGTTGTCCGGGTGTCACGTTGCCCGTGCACAGTTTGCGCACAGTGGGACAAATAGTATCGATTGAGATGTGGGTGCCCCTGAGCGTCGCGCTAGTCACCCTCGGTTCGCTCACCCTATCGCTGACTTGGCAGATGCTCACGCATGTTCGGCTGCTTCGGCGTCCTTCACCGCCAAGTGCGGGCAACCTGCCCCCGATCAGTATCCTCAAACCCATCAAGGGTGTGAGCGCCGGACTGTGGGACAACCTGAGGGCAATCGCGCTCCAGAGTTACCCGAATTTCGAGCTAGTCATCGGAATTCAGAGCCCCCGGGACCCCGCGGTCCAACTGGTGAGGACCTTCATGGCCGAACACCCTGAGGTTCGGATCTTGCTGCACGTCGGCGGCCCTGCGCGGGGCCTCAACCCGAAGGTGAACAATCTCAAGAACATGCTTGCGCTGGCGCAACACCAGTACCTGCTCATCTCCGACGCGGATGTTCGGCCGGGCCCAAACTACTTGAGAACGATCGCGCGCGAGGCGACCGCACCCGGCGTTGGGCTAGTGCACAGTCTACTAGTTTCAACGGGCGAGCGCCGCCTGGGTGCACTTCTTGAGAGCGTGCAAATGAACACTTGGGTCGCCGCGGCGGTGTGTGGCGCAGACCAAGCTGGTCACAGCTGCGTGATTGGTAAGTCAATCTTGTTGCGGAGGTCGGTGCTTGAACTGCTTGGCGGGTTCAAACGCGTTCAAGACGTCCTGGCCGAAGACTACCTGCTGGGCAAGCTCGTCCGCGACGCGGGCTACGAGGTGCGGCTGTCCACCTATCCGCTACCAACCGCCTGCCCCGATCGAAGGCTAGCCGAGTTTCTGAATCGGCACCTGAGATGGGCTCAGATGCGTCGCTGGATAGCGCCGGGGACCTATTTTCTCGAGTTGTTCGCGAACCCTATCTGTTGGTTGGTTTTGTGCGTTGGACTGTCGTTGCTCATGGCTCCGGGTGCGCTGACAAACTGGCCTGGGGAGCTAGGCGCTTTGGCGCTGCTCACCGTCATCACAAAGTGTGTTGGAGATGAGCTGGTAGCGCGGCAGCTTCGTCGCGAAGGACTGGGGCTCGCGGGGTTACTCTTGATCCCTCTCAAAGACCTGCTCGTGGGCGCACTGTGGGTGATTGGCGCGGCCCGGCGCACTGTAGCCTGGCGCGGTACGTACATGTGGATAGGCCCAGAAAGCTCTCTTCATCCGCTCCCCGGAGCTCAGGAGGCGGACTTCCTCGTAGAACCTCACGGGTGGGTTGACGAACGATGAGCAAGAGCCCTTTCACTGTCGTCGCTATCGACATGGGTTATGGCCACTTGAGGCCGGCGCACGCGATCGCCGACGCGCTGAACGTTCCGGTGCTTGAGGTCGATCACGCCCCGCTAGCGAAAGACAGCGACCAAGAGCTGTGGTCCTACGTTCGGCGCTACTACGAGGGAACCTCCCGCGCGTCCCAGCTTAAAGTGGTGGGCTGGCCGTTGCGCAATCTCCTCGAGCGCGTCACCGATATTCGAGAGCTCTACTCTGAGCGGGATCAGTCTAGGCCCACTTTAGGGGTCAAGGTTCTAGACAAGCTGA
>JBDKJZ010000279.1:0-7420 GCA_039796375.1 Pseudomonadota bacterium | reverse complement strand
TCAGCGCTGTGTGCTCGGCGAGTCCGGGCAGTGCGGCGCCGCGGGGTTCTGCGGCGTGTATGGCGCTCTTGACAGCGCCGATGGAGATCTTGGGTATTGTCAACAGACCTGTGACTGCAATGCAGACTGCGATCACCCGGAAGCCGTTTGTGCACCAGACCCGTTCAGCGCAGGTATTACGGGTCGCACAGGCGTCTGCGTCTCCGAATTGCTCGCCGAGGGCCCAGGCGTCGCGTGCCCCGTCACTACCACCGCGGACGCGGGAGCTGCGGACGCAGGGGTGAACGCCGCGGATTCGGGCGTGCCGGTGAACCCCGCGGACGCGGGTCTTGACGCGGGTGTCGACGCCGCTCAATAGCGAGCTGAGCGCAAGTCGCTCAGCGCTTCACTCCCGGTTACAGCTGTAGGTGCCGACCAGCAAGAAACCGCGCAGGCAGTTGACGCGCTCGGACCGGGTGTTTTCAGCTTGGACCTGATAGGTGAACGTCTGCGTGATGGGCGACCGCTGCTCGCCGAGGAGCTGGAAGCAGCCGCTCGGACAGGCCGTCAGCTCAGCTTGCTTCTTCAGGGCAGAGTTGTCCGAGAAGACGTTGTACAGGGACGCGGCAGAGCCCGCCAAGCACATGAGCGTGACGCCCATCTTTAGGTTGTTCTTAGCGCTCACTTGAGGCCCGCTACGTCCAGCTCCCAGAATGGGAGCTCTAGGGTCTTGGGCCAATGTAGCCCCCCGCCGATGGCGACGAAGTGTTGGGCGAACAGGCCGCGGTAATACGACCCGTTGCGTATGTAGACGTCGCCGTCGGTGCGCTCTAGGTCGGCGCGTTCACGCAGGTCAGCCCGGGTCAAAGCCTCAATAAAGACCAAGCCCTTGGCCATCGAGGCGATGTTTGAGACCGCGGGAGCCACGTCCGAATCGGGCAAGTACTGCAAGACCCCTTGGCACAGGATCAAGTCGTACTTCTTGCGATCCCGCCAGCGGGCGATGTCGGCTTGTTTGAAGCCGTACTTCTTACACATTGCCGCGCTGAGCTCCGTGCCAGTGTAGGTGACCTCGGGGTGACGCTTCTCGATGGCGCGCTGCCAAAGCCCGATGCCGGCGCCGATATCCAACACGCTGCCGATTTCGAGCTGGTTCCAGCGGGCAAAAGAGAACACGTAGTCCACGAGGACCAAGTGGTCGTCGGGGGAGTAGATGCGCGTCTTCGGATCCTCGTAGTAGCGCTTGTAGTACCCCTCATCAAACACGCGTTCCGGTGGCATAGGCGGCAGTCTAGCGGCAACGCGCACCCGCAAGAACCTGCAAAACGTTGTCCTTGCTGGCTTTTCGGCCGAGGGGAGGCTAGGGGGAGGCCGTGTTGTTTCAGCTTCCCAAACGAAAGTACTCGGCGCTGATTTTCGATTGCGACGGGACTTTGGTCGACTCAATGCCACTTCATCACCGGGCTTGGTGCCAGGCGCTGCGAGCGCACGGGGCCGAGTTTGAGTTCAGCTGGTCCCTGTTTACGAGCCGCGCGGGCATGGGAGTCCTGGAGACGGTTGAGGCCCTGAATGCGCAGTTTGGCCTCTCCATGGACCCCCACGCGGTGGCGCGCGACCACAGCGAAGGGTACGCGCGACTGCTGCCGGAGCTCCAGCCTATCTTAAGCGTCGTCGAGTTTGCCCGCGGGCAGCGGGGCACAGCGATGAGCGTCGCTTCAGGAGGAGATAGGGAGGTCGTTGAAGGTGCCTTGCGCGTCTGCGGGATTGACACCTGGTTTCAGCCGGTGCTGTGCAGGCAGGACGTAGAACGCGGCAAACCCGATCCCGAGATGTTCCTCAAATGCGCGGAGCTGATGGGAGTCCCCCCTGAGCAATGCCTGGTATTTGAGGATGGTGAGCTTGGCCTAGTCGCGGCGCGGGCGGCCGGTATGGGCTGGGTGGCGATCGACGGCAGTTTACGCTGCAGCGACTGAGCGCTTTCCGCCGCGTGGGGAGTGTGCTTGCATGCGGCCCATGAAACAATTCAAGGCGACATTTGTTTTTTGGTGTGTGCTTGTTTCCTGCGCATGGCTAACGGCGTGTCCGGACGAGCAAGCGGGTGGCCCCTCGAAGGAGCCGACGACGCCGGCGGCTCAGCCCACCGCTGCCGCCGAGGCGCCCGCTAGGGCCGAAGAAGCTAAAGAGGAGAAAAAAGCAGAGGGCAAAGAGGAGAAAGAGGGCGGCTGGTAACGGCTGGAGCGGGGTGTCCCTCCCGAGTCTCGCGGCGCTTTCTCTCTACGCCCTGGTTGGTGCCTTGGTTTGCGGGCTGGGGTGCGAGCGGGCACCTTCAGGCGCTGCGCAATCCACTGCCACGCCTCAGAGGCCGAACATCGACGCGCTGCGCCAGCATGAAGCCGCGCGCCGCGCGCACGCCGACTTCTTAGGGGCCCCGCCTTCGAACGAAGCTTTCGGTCCCGATCCGTATCGCCTAGCGGCGCTGCCCGGTCCGGCTGCACAAGTCGTTGGTTTGCTGCGCGGCGGCGCGAGCTTGGTTTTGCTCGAACCGGACCTGACGGAGCTGAGCCGAGTCGCGGCGCCCAAGAGCCCAGGGGCGCTGGCGCTTGACGCCGAGGGGACGATTTACGTCGCGGGTGAGCTGGAGCCGCGGATCGCCGTCTACGCGGTGCAACAGGGGCGGTTGGTGCAGCGCCGTGAGATCGCGCTCCCGGGCGTTGGCGGGATCCGGGACCTGGTGATTTCGCGCCCGGGCCTTGGTTTCTTGGTGGAGGAGCTGCAGGGCCGGCTGCTGAGGGCCGAGTGGAATCCGTCCGCGGAGCACCCCGTCGCCCGGCTGACTGAGGTGACGCGCCTCGCAGGCCCCCTGAGTTTGCAGCTCACTGACGACTGGCTAGTGGTCAACGCCTTGTTGCAGCAGACCGTGTTGGCTTTGCCGCTTTCGGCTGGTGAACCCCAGCTGGCGCGCGCCCTGCGCGTGCAACACTCTGGGCCGCTCTGGGCCGTTCGGGCCCTTCAAAGGGGCGGTGAGCTTTGGGTGCTCGCGACGGGGGTCGAAGACAAGCCGCTCGATAGGACGATTGGGTCATTCGGCAACATCGACTCATTCTTGTATGTCTACCGGGAGCAGCAAGGGCGGCTGAGCCGAGTCAGTGAGTTCAACCTTTCGGAGGAGGGCGTGGTCACTCCGAAGGTGCTGTTGGCCGACTGGGCACCGCCGCTAAGCCCCGCCGGTGCGGACGCAGCCCAGACGATTTCGGTGACCGTTGCGGGTTATGCGACGGAGACGTTGCTGTCGCTCCAAGTTATCGGCTCGGAGGTGCGCGTGCAACGGCGGGATCCGCTTCAGCCGGGGACGACCTCCGGGCTGCAGATGGGTCCGAGTGCTTGGGTGTTTGCTAACCCCCTGCTCGATGGGTGGACCCGGCTCGACGGGGAGGGACTGCACTTCCGACCCACGGAGCCTAAGCCCCCGTCCGAAGCGTGGCGGCTCGGCGAGGCGCTGTTCTTCACGACACTCATGGCTCCGCACAATTCCTCCGCGGGAGCGCTCAGCCGTTTTACCTGTGAAACCTGCCACTTCGAAGGCTACGTCGACGGTCGCGTGCACGCGACGGGTCGGGGGCAAGTCGCGGTCAGCACTAAACCTTTGCTGGGTTTGTTCAACAATCGTCCGCACTTCTCACGAGCGCTCGACGCCGATTTGACTCAGGTCGCGCATGCGGAGTTTCGCGTCGCCGGCGCAGGGAGCGGTACGGATCCTTGGTTTTCTCTGGAGGCGACCGAGCACGAGTGGCTTAGGCACTTAGGTGTCCAGGGCTCCGCTTCGCCGCTTGAGCTCAGAAGAGCGTTGATGGAGTTCCTGATGCGGTTCACTCCGCGCACCAACCCCGTAGTGTTCACGCGAGCAACCGTCGGTGAGCTAGCGCTCGCGCGCCCAGAGTTTACCCCGGCCGAGCGACGCGGCGCGGAGCTGTTCCAAGCGCACTGTGAGGGCTGTCATCGCGCGACGGCCAGCACCGAGCCGGACGCGGCGCGTGTGCCGTTCAATGACTGGCCGAGGAGCCTCCTCGGTTCGAACGCACCGCTGGTCTGGGCCGACGCCAGTTACCAAAAGACCCAAGTGTTGCCCTACGTCCACGAGCGGGGCACCCGCGTGCCATCTTTGCGTCGTCTGTACAAGAAGTGGCCCTACTTGACCAACGGGGCCGCCCGGACGCTAGACGACCTGCTCCAGCTGGTGCGACTCACGGAACCGAGCTTCAGTCATGGCGGTGGGGCGGGTGCGCGTCTCAGCGAAGGTGACCGCGCCGATCTCGCAGAGTTCCTCCGGCTGCTCTAGTTTCCCGAAGTTGCTCAAGTTTCCCGAAAGAAAGTCGGCCCGAGGCACTTAGGGTGCGGGGCCCTACGGCCGTTGAGACACGAGCTATTGCGAGAAGTTTGCCGCCAGCCCTATAAGCGCAAATACTGAAATACTGACCGCATTTTGCGATCTGCACGCTGAGGTGTCCCGTGACTGACCTAACCACGAGTTTCATGCGCAGCCTCTGTATGGGGCAAATCGAAGAAGATGTGCTCTTGCCGTTCCCCCGGCTGAGTGAGGACGAGCGCTCGACCTTGCGTGAGGTCACTCACTCATTCGAGGCTCTGCTGAAAGAGCGAGAAGGCGACTTTCGCAAGTGGGACCGCGCGGGGGAAATGCCCGCCGAGTTCGTCGATGAGCTCCGTCAGTTCGGATTGTTTGGTTTGATCATCCCCGAGGAATACGGCGGGATGTGGTTTGGGAGCTCCGCCTATTCGCGCGCTCTTCAGGAGCTCGCCAAATACGATGCGTCGGTGGCCATTACGGTGGGGGCGCACAGCTCGATTGGCATGCGAGGGCTGCTGCTCTTTGGCAACGATGAACAGAAGACTCGCTTCTACCCCAAGCTTGCTAGTGGCGAGATGATCGCGGCCTTTTGTTTAACCGAGCCCGGCGCGGGCTCCGACGCGGCCGCGATCGCCTCGACTGCCGAAAGAGACGGAGATGGGTGGGTTCTGAACGGCAACAAGCTGTGGATCACCAACGGAGGCATCGCCGATTTTTTTACGGTCTTTGCGAAGACCGGCACCCAGGGGCGCGGCAAGGTCAGCGCCTTCATTGTGACGCGCGATATGGAAGGAGTGACCGTCGGGCCCCACGAAGACAAGATGGGGATTCGGGCGAGCAACACCACGAGCGTGCACTTTGACAACGTGCGCATCCCGAAAGAGAACCTGCTGGGTGAGGAGCACATGGGGTTCAAGATCGCGATGAAGATCTTGAACAGCGGGCGTACCGGCCTGGGTGGAGGCTGCATAGGCGCGATGAAGCGCTTGATTGAGCATGCGACCAAACAAGCCTGCGAGCGCAAACAGTTCGGAAAAGCCATTCGCGAGTATGGGCTGGTTAAGCTCAAAGTCGGCCAAATGGTGGTGGATTGTTACGCGACCGAGGCCGTCGTGACGATGGTGGCGGCGCTCAACGACCGCGGTTATGAGGAGCTCGCGGTCGAAGCTGCGATCAGCAAGGTGTTCGCAACCGAGGCCCTCTGGCGCACGGCCGACGAAGCTCTACAGATCGCCGGGGGCAACGGCTACATGTGTGAATACCCCTACGAGCGGGTCATGCGAGACTCGCGGATCAATCGCATTTTCGAGGGGACCAATGACATCCTGCGCTTGTTCATCGCCCTGTCAGCGATGGACGACGTGGGCCAGGAGTTGAAAGAGCTGTCCAAGAGTCTACAGGGGGTCTTCAACGATCCGATCAAGGGCTTCGGGGTGCTCAGTGACTATGCCCTCAAGCGAGCCCAGCTGGCGACGGGCCTGAACCGCGAGAAGGGCTCGCTGACCCTGGTAGCCCCGGCGCTCCGTGAGGCCGCTTCCGTGTTTGAGCAGCAAACCAAAGGGCTCGCTTTGGCTGCGGATCGTATCTTACGTAAGCATGGTAAGAACATCATCGGGAAGCAGCTCGCCTCGAAGCGCCTGGCGGACATCATGATCGACCTGTTCGTGCTTGCCTGCGTGATCAGCCGGGTCAACGCCAGCGTGGTCGAGAAAGGCCCGGCCGGGGCAGTCAAGGAGCTTGAGATTGTCTCGGTCTTCGCCCACCAGGCGAAATTGCGCTGCCAGGCTAACCACGCAGCCATCGACAACAACGAAGACGAAGCGATCAAGGCCTTGGCGGACCACGCGTTCGACGCAGAGAAGTTCAGTTGGGACACGATTTGAACCAGAGGTCGTCGAATCGCGCGCCGCGCGGCGGTCAGCTGGGCGGCCAGAGGGCACAACCTTGCCCCCGGCGTTCTCAGGACTTGGCTCAAGGCGCTTGGGTGCTCTAGGAGACAAAGCCGGATGCCGGGTCTCAAGATCGTGGGTAGCGGCAGGTATCTGCCGGGAAAGCCCTACACCAATACGGACCTCGCGCGCGTCATGGACACGAGCGACGAGTGGATACGGCAGCGGACGGGGATCCAGCAGCGCCACTACTGTCCCGAGGGGCAGGGGGTCAGCGACCTCGCGGTGGAAGCTTCGCTTTCCGCGCTTGAAGCGGCCGGCAAATCGCCGAAGGACGTTGATTACATCCTGTTCAACACGATGACTCCGGACCACCTGTTTCCGGGCTCGGCACCGCTGCTCGGCTCCAAGCTTGGGATCCCCGGCGTGCCGGCGCTTGATTTACGCGCGCAGTGCGCGGCCATGGTGTTTAGCTTGCAGGTCGCGGAGGGCCTGCTGTTGAGCGGGGCAGCCAAGTGTATCTTGTTGGTCGGCGCCGAAGCCCACAGCGGGTTTATGCCTTGGCTTGATTGGGATATCCTCGACGGCCACTCGACGGCGACCCCATCCCCTGAAGCCTGGGAGCGCGCGACTCGGCACCGCGGTTTGGCCATCATTTTTGGTGATGGCGCGGGCGCGCTGGTGCTTGAGCGGAGCGACGAGCCGTCCGTGGGCATGCTCAGCTGCAAGGTGCACAGCGACGGGGCGCTGTGTGATGAGTTGCTGATACCGATGGGCTTTCGCACCCGGCCCTACGTGACCCAAGAAATCGTCGAGCGCGAACTGATGATCCCGCAAATGAACGGGCGCGACGTGTTCAAGCACGCGGTTTCTAAGTTGCCCGAGGCGATCCGCGGGGCCTGCGCGGCCGCAGGCGTCACCTTCGAGGAAGTCGATTGGTTTGTTGGGCACCAAGCCAACGACCGGATCAACAACCTGGTTCGCGAGCGGCTACGGCTCCCGAAGGAAAAGGTGCCTAGTAACATCGCCCTCTACGGAAACACCTCGGCGGCGACAATCCCGATACTCATGGACGAGATGTATCGGGACGGGCGCCTGCAGCCGGGGCAGCTGGTGTGTCTGTTTGCGCTCGGAGCGGGAATGCACTGGGGGGCAATTCTGTTGCGCATTTGATTGGGGGCGACCGAGG